>JBKJMC010000061.1:0-4632 GCA_046596615.1 Ilumatobacteraceae bacterium
CTTGCAAGTCGCGCTGGTTGGCCGGCTGCAGCGGGTCAGCCGGATGATTTGGGAAAGTGCCGTCGAGTTCGCCGTACATCACCTCGAGTTCGAACGCGCCGAGGCGCTCAAACACGGCGGGCACGACAAGCCCGCCCATGCCGTTGGCGGTGTCGGCGACGACCCGCAGCGGTCGTAAATTTTTTGTATCGATAAAACTGACGACATGGTCGACGAACTCAGAGAGCAGGTTGCTGTTGCTCAGCGAACCAGCTTTTGCAGCAGGCTTCGGGCCGGCGCCATCGAGAAAAGCCTGGGCGAGAACCTTGACTTCGCGCAGTCCGTTGTCGATGCCGATCGAACGAGCGCCGGCGAGGCAGCACTTGATGCCGTTGTATTGGGCCGGGTTGTGCGAGGCCGTAAACATGGCGCCAGGGATGTCTAATTTGCCAGACGCGTAATAAAGCAGGTCGCTGCTGACGAGGCCAATGTTGACAACATCGACACCCTGACTTATCACTCCGCGCTGAAACGCGTCGGCTAATTCTGGTCCGCTCGGGCGCATATCGTGGCCTACAACGATCGAGGTCGCCTTCGAGAACTGCGCGAAGGCCACGCCAAGCGCCTGCGCCGTTGATGCGTCCAATTGCTCGGGGACGATCCCGCGAATGTCGTATGCCTTGACGATCAGATCTAGCCGCGAGGCTTCTGCTTTAGGCACGAGTGTTGAGGCTAGTCAGTAAAGGTTACTACGCGACGCCTAATTCTGAAGGCAACATAAAGTCCTGCCAGGGTCAGCACGTACGCAAAAAGATCGAGTGACGAACGACCGTATGAGAGGTGCACATCGTTACTCGTTGGGATTACCACCATCATGTTTGGCGCGACGCGATACGGTCCCTTGGCTCCGCTCACATTCCAGTTCGGGAAGTAACTGACGCGCACAAGCACGGGCACGCCGACCTTATCGACATTGAAGCGCACATCGGATTGCCCGATCTGCACGTTTGTGATCGTGACGGGTTCGAGCGGCACAACATTTATCGGTGTTGCCGGAACCACAATGTCGACGCTGCGGGAAGATTGACCCGGCAAACCGTCACGTCGCGTGATGTCAATATTGGCGTCAATCTGCTGCCACTCGCTCGGTCCGCTCGCGGCAGGCAACGCGGCCCAGTCCTGCTTGTTTTGAAACCAACTCATTCCGACTTCGAGCCAGTTCTCGCGCGGGTCACTACCGCTGTTGTGCACCACGATTGGTTGCACTTCGAGGGGCACGACGATGTCGCTGGTGGCCACCTTGTAGATCACCCACGGGCCAGACCGCGCGACTTCGGTAAGCGCGCTTTGTGCCGAAGCCTGAGCGATCGCCTCGGGGGTAAAGCCCATGAAGTATTTGACACCGAGGTCCTGCATGTATTGCACGCCCTTGGCGGCGTCGTTGTTTTCGTAACGCAACTCACGCACCGGGTTGCTGCTCTGCTTCGACATCGCGGCCGCAGTAATGAAGTGGTACGGGGTCGTGCCCGCGGCCTCGAAGAACAGTCCCTCCATCGAACCGATGCAACCGTCCGTCCAATACGGAAGCAGCATCAGGCCCATAGTCGTGCCGTACTTATTGAGTTCGCCATTGTTCTCCCAAACCGCACGACCGCAGCCGTTGTTAGGGTCTTTCCCCAAGGACTTCATCGTCTCGACTACGCCGTGATATTCGCCGTAACTGGCCTTGCCCTCGTAACCCTGAAAGTTCCAGCGCGTCCATCCGTCGACAAAGCCGTCGTTGCTCAACTTAGTGCTGATCGGCCCCCACTTATATACCGCCGAGTTGTCGGACCGGGTGACGACCTTGCCAAATGGCAACTCTTGAAAATGAAACCCGAGCACGAGCGTCAGGACCAAGGCCAACGCAGCCACGACGCCGACGTTGAACATCGGACGCGTGCGCGGAGAATTCGGGACTACCACCGCCGGAGACGCAGCCGTCAGCGTGTCGGCCGCCACGGTCTCGACTAGCACGGTCTCGACTGGCACGGCCTCGCTCGGCACGGCCTTGGGCGACGCCGCCACGATATTTGCGGCCGAGGCGCGCACAAGTCTTTCGAGCGACGCCAGGCGCACCGCGCCGACCACGACTTCATAAATACCGATCATCATCAACATGTAACGAACAAGATAAAAAAACGGCAGCACGCGCGGATTCCACAGCAAACCGATGATCGGCAGGTTGTCGCGCGTCACGAATACGCCGATCGCCAAAACGATGGCGAATACACCTAGCCATACCCCCACCAGCTGCCTGCGCGCCAGACTGGCCGCGAATCCAACGAGGGCGAACAACATCACGAATATGTTCCAGGCAGTTGGCAGCGGAAAGTACATCTGCCAAAAAGAGTCGCTCACGCCGCTCGGGCGTGGCTCGTATTTCATATCCGTCATGAAGCCGTGGCTGGTCAGGAATGGCACCACCCAGAACGATGCCAACAGCGCGGCCAACCCGATCACCGAGAGCCCCCACTTAACGCGCTTCTTGTCGGCCCAGATCGCGAGCATCAACAACGCTCCGCCGAAAACAAACAGCAACACGATGCCGTGGCACAGCGCGGCCAGCGCGATCAAAGCCGCGGTGGTCACACGCCGCTCGCCCGTATACAGGCCGTGGGCAAAAAATCCGAATGCCAAAATTGCAAACGTCAGTGCGATCGAAAACGAAAACTCGCCCGCCATCGTCGAGGCGATGTTTCCTCCGTAGATCGTGAAACTTTCGTCGTACAAGAACACGACCGATGCCAGAACTAAAAGTTCGGGGATCGGGAATGCGAACCGCGCCAAACGGCCGAACTTCCATGTCGCATACGGAAGGGTCAAGATGCCAATGACGGCGATGATCTTGATAGAGATCCCGTAAGGCAGGAAGACGTTTACCAACAGAATCATCAGGGCCGGCACGACCATGTAAAAGCGATATACGGGAAGTCCCGCGTACCAGTCCATGCTCCATCCCGAGAGCCGCCAGTTCGTCAGCAGGTGATCGCGCAGAAATGCGGGTCCCCACACATGCGCTCCCAGGTCGCCACCGGTCGGCGTGTTGTTGCGCAAGATCAGATCTGGGTGCAGAGTCAGCAGCAAAAACATCATGCTGCCCCCGATGATCACCATCGTCGTCACGCGCATCCAAAAGTCGGCGTCGTAGGCGCGAGCCACCTTGACGCGGTCAGAGCCGACTGGCGTGTCGTCGTTAATTGTTAACTGGGTCATTGGATCACTCAAGTCTGTCACGGTCGATGCCATTTCGGCATCTGGGCAGTCATCTGATGCTAACTAATACGAGCGCCGTTGCGTTAAACGCCAGGTGCGTCCATATCGACAAACCGAGCCTCTGGGTCCTTTTGAAACACCAGCCGAGCACCAGGGCGAACGCGAGCAAGCCAGGAAACTCAATCGGGTTAATGTGTACCAGCGTAAACCACACCGCCGTTACGAGGAGCGCCGAACTCTGGCTAAAACGCTTCTGCAACGAGCCCTGAATGAACCCCCGAAACACCAACTCTTCGACGATCGGCGCGCCGACGGCAACGACTACTCCTAACAAGACAATCCAGGCCCCTGTCGCGTTGTCGACCAAATTTGTGGCGCGCTCGTCGATCTTGTTGTTGGCGAAGGCATCGGGGAACAATTGCTGAAATGGCCAGGTGACGAGGCCAACCAAAAAAATTTGACTAACCACACCTAACGGGATGCCGGCAAGGTCTCTAAATTTAAAACTCAGCGAAAACTCTTGCGCAAAATTTTTTCTCACTCCTCGCTTGGCGACGATGGCCAGCATCGCCAAGCTCGGCAACCACATCGCCGCGGCAGCCAACGCGAAACCCCAAGTCGGCGCTGCATCACTGGAAATATTGTCGGAGCCAAATATTGCCGCAACCGCAACAATCAGGATCGCCGACGCAAAGTACGCGGCGATCCACGAGATAACGACTAAGCCGACGCCTAGGCCATCGCGCTCTTTGTCAGGAAACCCAGCACCGATGGGCGGACCCCACGGTGAATTGCTCATCCGGCAAGACGGTTTGGCACGATCACCCTGAAACGATTGCGGCGATCTTCGAGACGCCACCCGGACGGCACTGTTGTTCTGTGGCCGTGTCGCTCGCAGAGGTCATAGGCGTGCGGGTCGCGTTCTTGCGCCAGGTCATCGACCCATACCAGGGCGCGGCTGTATTGATAGGTAAGTGTGATTGTTGCTACATCGGCACAAGTTGTACGGGAGCAATGTCGGGCCACGCCGTACACGCTAACAATTGTGGCTTTTGCAATCTGGGATTCTCGCGTTTAGCAAACCAGCCGTAGCATTGAGGTGTGTCGCAACTACCTCCACCGCCACCGCCGGGCGCACCAAAGCAATCTGGGCGCAGTCCCTTTAGGCGGGGCGCGCCAAACGCACCTGGCGCCAAAGAGCGACCGTCGCTGCCGCGCTGGGCAGTGTGGGTTTTAATCGCAGTTGCTGGCTTACTCATCATTGCGCCTCGAATGTGGCCCACTTCGACGGCCAAGAAAGTTACCTACACAGAGTTTCTCGTTCTCGTGAAGAATAATGAAGTCAGCAAGATCGATATCAACAACATCAGCAACTCGATCTCGGGTAAAATGAAAGAC
>JBKJMC010000081.1:0-6408 GCA_046596615.1 Ilumatobacteraceae bacterium
TTCTCAAAGTGCGCCATCACGGCCTCAACCTGATTCGGCGTGCCGATCAGTGAGCCGATGACGCGGCGCTCGTGAGTGAACTGTTCGGCAGCCCCAGCATTGGCCATGCGGTTCAGCAGTTCCTTGGCGCCGCGCACGGCATCGGGGCTGCGCTGGGCAATCTCGCGCGCCAGCACCAGCGCGTCGGCGCGGGGGTCGTTTGACAGGCGTGTAGCCACACCAATTTCAAATGCCTCCTTGCCCGAAAACACACGTGCGGTAAACACGAGATCCTTGGCGATGTCGGGGCGCACTAGCCGCGACAGCATCAACGTGCCGGTCATGTCGGGGATCAGTCCCCAGTGCACCTCGCGCACCGACAACTGCGTGTCGGGGTGCACGATGCGGATGTCGGCGCCGAGGGCAATTTGAATTCCTCCGCCGAGCGCGTGCCCGTGCACGGCCGCGATAACCGGCACTGGCACTTCTTGCCACACCCAGCAAACCTGCTGGGCCATGTGCGTGATGCGGCCGTCGACCATCTCGCCAGCGTTCAAGTTGTCGTCAGAGTTCGCGGATCTTTGAGGGGCAGGTTTTGCGGGTGCCTCGGCCATCTTTTGAAACGAACCGAAATCGAGGCCCGCGCAAAACGATGCACCCTCGCCCGAGAGCACCACCGCGCGAAGACCGGTCATGGTCTTGAGTTGCTCGCCCGCGTCTGCCAGCGCACTGAACATTGCGTTGTCAAGAGCATTGCGCTTGTCGGCGCGGACCATGCGCACATCAGCAACGCCGCCGTCGACCGAAATTGTTACCCGCTCCGTATTTGCGACCATGATCAACCTCCGCTGAGTAATACACCATCGTGGCATGGCACACTGTCTGACATGCAACTGAACCTCACGGCCGACGAAGTCCTACAAACAACCCGCAGCGTTCGCAAGCGACTCGACTTTGACCGCCCGGTTGAGCGCTCGATCGTCGAAGAATGCCTGAACATCGCCCTGCAAGCGCCAACTGGAGGTAACAGCCAAGGCTGGCACTTCATAATTGTTGAAGACCCCGCCAAGCGCAAGGCGCTCGCCGATATTTACCGTGCCAATTGGGCGCTGTACTCCAAGATGCCCGCCGGTAAACCGCGCGGCGACGCCCGCGACGAGCAGTTGCCAAAAGTTCGCGACTCGGCAACATTCCTGTCGGAGAACTTCGAACGCGCGCCGTTGATGATGATCCCATGCATCGACGGTCGCCTAGAAAATTTGGACGTCGCCAGCGGTGCCGGCGGGTGGGGATCGTTGTTGCCGGCAGTTTGGAGCTTCATGCTCGCACTACGCGGGCGCGGAATGGGCTCGGCTTGGACGACAATCCACCTGATGCTCGACGGCGAAAAGAAGGCCGCCGAGTTGCTCGGAATCCCGTACGAAAAAATCACTCAGGGCGGGCTCTTTCCTATCGCCTACACACTCGGCACCGATTTTCAACCGGCCAAGCGCCTGCCGCTCGAAAAAGTTTTGCACTGGGACAAGTGGTAGCCACCTAAAATTTGCCATTAGTCGACCAACCTTAAACCGGTTGGCGATATCGAGGGTTGCACCGAAGGCAGCTCGACAACGAAGTTGGTGCGATGCGCCGGGAAGACATGGTGCGAAACGAGTACGACTTTTCCGTGTTCGTCGGAAGTCACGCGATCGCACCGTAGTACTGGCGATCCGATTGGTATTTCAAGCAGCCGAGCCTCCTCGGCAGTTGCAGAATCTGCGGCGATGGTTTGCGTCGCGCCACCGAGTCTGATATTCAGGAGGCTGTAAAATGAACTCGTTTCGACGTCGTGGCGCGACAAGTGTTTGCCGAGTTCGAAGCTACACCACACCGTAACGACTGCGAACGGCTCGTCATCGGCCATGTTCACTCGCTTGACGCGCAGCACCTGATCGCAATCCAAAACCTTGGCCACTTTGCGCGTCGCCTTTTCGAAGGCGAATTCAAGAATACGGCGAGTCGGCAACATGCCGCTCGCGCTCAACTGATCCTCGATCGTGCCCAGATGACCGAGCGTTTGGCTGAACTGGTTGCCCGACACGAACCAACCGAAGCCTTGACGGGAACTTACAAGCCCCTCCTCGCGCAAGACCTCCAGAGTGCGGCGAATTGTGACGCGACTGACATTGAATTCGCGCGAGAGCTCGGACTCGCTCGGCAATAACTTGCCCGCAACAAATCTGCCGACGTTAATTCGCTCGCGCAACGTGGCGGCGATGTCGTGGTATCTAATGCGGCGCACTTGTACTATACTTGTATACAAGCGCCAAAATAGCAAGCCAACACAGAAAAGAGGCTCAGAATGACCGCCGCCGCAGGAACCCCGAAAGAACTAGTTGAAGCCGTTTACGCCAGGCTCGCCGAGCGCGTGTCGCTAGGCACCAAGCGCCTTGCCCGACCGCTAACGCTGACAGAAAAGATTTTGATCAATCATTTGACAGCACCTTCTAAGCAAGAGATGGTGCGCGGTCGTAGCTACGCCGACTTCGCACCCGATCGCGTGGCAATGCAAGACGCGACAGCGCAAATGGCTTTGTTGCAATTCATGACCGCCGGCCTGGCGACCACAGCGGTGCCGTCGACAGTGCATTGCGATCACCTGATTTCGGCCAAAGTCGGCGCGAGAATCGACATGGGCGTGGCCATCAACACCAACAAAGAGGTGTACGACTTCCTACAGAGCGCATCGGCAAAATACGGCATTGGGTTTTGGGGACCCGGCAGCGGCATCATTCACCAGGTCGTACTCGAGCACTACGCGTTCCCTGGCGGAATGATGATTGGCACCGACAGTCACACGCCTAACGCCGGTGGTCTAGGAATGATTGCGATTGGAGTAGGAGGCGCCGACGCGGTCGACGTGATGACGGGCTTCCCATTCAATGTGCGCTGGCCGAAAGTCATTGGCGTCAAATTGAGCGGAACCCTTTCGGGCTGGTCGAGCCCGAAAGATGTGATCCTAGAAGTGGCGCGAGTTCTCACGGTTGAGGGCGGCACGGGCGCGGTAATCGAATACTTCGGCGAGGGCGCCGACACAATTTCGGCAACCGGTAAGGCGACGATCTGCAACATGGGCGCCGAGATCGGCGCGACGTGTTCGGTATTTAGCTACGACAGCAACATGGCTGCATTTTTGATCGCGACCGGTCGCGATTACATCGCCGCGGCGGCCGACGCTGTCGCCAACAATTTGCGCCCCGATGACGGCGCGCAATACGACCAACTGATCGAGATCGACCTGTCGCAACTGAAGCCGCTGATCAACGGGCCGCACTCGCCAGACCGTGCTCACCGCACCGGCGCCGCCCTCGGCGCGGCCGCCAGAGAAAACAATTGGCCGCTCGAGATTTCCGCTGCGCTGGTGGGCAGTTGCACCAACTCGTCGTATGAAGACATCACCCGCGCCGCATCGATCGCCCGTCAGGCCGCCAAGCACGGCCTGGTTACCAAGACCCAGCTGCTTATCACTCCCGGATCCGAGCAGATCCGCGCAACGATCGAGCGCGACGGTTTGCTCGCCGACCTCGAGGCCATCGGCGCCACCGTGTTGGCGAACGCCTGCGGCCCGTGCATCGGCCAGTGGGAGCGCTCGAAAGAAATCACCGATAAACCAAACACGATTGTCAACTCGTTTAACCGAAACTTTCCGAAACGCAACGACGGATCCGCCAACACGCTGAGTTTCGTCACGAGCCCCGACACCGTCATCGCGCTGGCTCTGGCCGGCAGGCTCGATTTCGATCCGACAACCGACACGATCACCGCGCCTGATGGTACGGAGGTTCGTTTGGATGCGCCCATCGGCCAGGTTTTGCCGAGCAAGGGCTACGACGTGGGCAACGACACATTCATTTCTCCCCCCGCAGACGGCTCGAAGATTGTCGTCAATGTCGACCCAGACAGCGACCGCCTGCAGTTGCTTGAGCCGTTCAAGAAATGGGACGGTAACGACTTCTTGGGCCTGCCGGTGCTGATGAAGGCCAAGGGCAAGTGCACGACGGATCACATCTCGGCTGCTGGCAAGTGGCTGAAGTTTCGTGGGCACCTCGAGAATATTTCCGGCAATCTCTTCGAGGGAGTCGTCAACGCTTACACCGATACGGTTGGTGAGGGCTTCGACTACATCGACGGCACCACCAACAAGTTTCCGATTATCGCGATGCGTTACGGGCTGAGCAAGATTCAGTGGTGCGCGATCGGTGACCATAACTACGGCGAGGGTTCATCGCGTGAGCACGCGGCGATGGA
Organism: Ilumatobacteraceae bacterium; assembly: GCA_046596615.1. Taxonomy (GTDB): domain Bacteria; phylum Actinomycetota; class Acidimicrobiia; order Acidimicrobiales; family Ilumatobacteraceae; genus UBA3006. The sequence continues at coordinate 4,267 of JBKJMC010000081.1, forward strand.
GCCGCGATACCGCGGCGCAGTCGTAATCTTTGCGCGGTCGTTTGCGCGCATCGCCGAGACCAACCTGAAAAAGCAGGGCATTGTGCCGCTTACTCTTGCAGACCCCGCCACCTACGACATGATTGGCGAACGCGACACAATAACGGTGCGCGGCATGCCACCGGTGCCGGACCAGCCCGTGCAGTGCTTCATCAACAAACCGGGCGGTCAACAAATCGAGTTCAGCGCTGTGCACACGTTTAGCCCCGAGCAGGTGAAGTGGTTCAAGGCCGGCAGCGCGCTGAACATAGTGCGCAAGAAGGTGCAGGGCAAGTAGAGAAGATAAAGAGCCAAACCCAATAAATGGGAAAGGCCCCGCTTTTCAGCAGGGCCTCTCAACCGAGAACTCAAAGATCTGGGGGGATCCCTTGAATTCTGTCGGGCGGGTCTGGGGGGACCCACCGCGATGTCTTTTAAGTATGGCATACCAACTAGTAATCGTTGAAGCCGACAGCGAGATACCTCGTATCTATTTTAGAGATGGCCACGAGATATGCTGACCAAATGGAGTTGCGCCACTTGACCAGCCTGATCGCAATCGCCGATCACGGCTCATTTTCTGCGGCAGCAAGGGCTTTGGGCACCGTTCAAAGCAACGTTTCCTCGCATATCTCGCGGCTCGAGGCCGATCTCGGGGTGAGCCTCGTAGACCGCCACAACGGCTCGCTCACCGAGCACGGGACCAATGTCGTCGAACGGGCCCGCCGCGTCGTGCACGAGCTCGAAGACATCGCCGCCGAGGTGCAGTCGACGGACACTGTCGTCGAAGGCGAGACCAGGCTGGGCTGTATCGGTACAACTGGCCGCTGGCTGATGCCGCGCCTCTTGCCGGCGCTAAAAGAATCGCACCCCAACGTGCGCGCAATAATTTTCGAGGGCACGACCTCTTCGATTCTTCCGCGCGTGCTCAACGGCGACCTCGACGGCGCAATTTTGCACTTCCCCATCGAAGAGCCAGAGTTATCTCTAGAGCCGCTATTCGCAGAGGACTTGGTTTTATTGGTGAACAACAAACACATATGGGCCAAACGCGAATCGATCACCATTGCCGAGCTAGCAACAAGGCCAATCTTGCTTCCGCCGCGCTCAACTGCTTTACGTCGCATTCTCGATCGCGCCGCCGCCAATCATAAGGTCGCGCTGCAACCCCAGGCCGAAATCGACGGCGTGCGCCTGATGACATCTTTGGCGTTCGAGGGATTCGGACCGGCAGTGATCCCCGCGTCGGCAATTCCGAGTTGGCTCACGGGAGAGTTCGCGCAAATCGCGCTACCCGAATTGCCACGCCGTGCGGTTGGCTGGGCCACGCGCCGCCGCCCGCTGCCGAATCGTTCGACTCGCGCGGCCCTTGAAATTGCCAAGGATGTGATCGCCAAGAGCGGCGCTCGCCAACCGGGCGTTTACCCGCACTTAGCCGTCTAATCTCTTGGAGTGACAATCGCGAGCCCCGCAGCCGTAGTAAACCTGCAGCGAGCCGTCAAGGGTGCGGCCTCGGCCGACGTGCGCCTCTTAGAAATCTGTCAACGCTCGGTCGTATGGATAGAGGTTGACTCGTCGCACCATCGCGGTGCGCTTTCTGCCTCGGCATCCGAAGTGATCGCCTACGCCGCCAACACCGCGCGCGATCACGGTCTACCACTTGTGATGTCAATGGGCTCGTCTGGTGCCGACATTTTGGAAGGGGTCGCCGCACTGCACGGTTGGGGTCAGGCAGCGCGCGCGATCGCCGCTTGTTCAGGCATTGTGCCGACCATCACGATCGTCACCGGGCCCGCCGTATCTGGGCCGGCATTGCTCATCGGCCTTAGCGACTTCGTGATCATGACCGCCGATTCATACGCGTTCGTCACTGGACCGACGATGGTTGCCGAATTTACGGGAATAGAAATCAGCAACGAAGAACTCGGTGGCACCGATGCCCACGCCAAACAGAGCGGCGTGGCCAGCCTCGTAGTTGCAGATGCCGACGCAGCACTCGTTGCGCTCGAGCAGCTACTGATGTTTCTGCCAAACAATGTCGACGAACTCGCGCCTCGAATCGACACCGCCGATTCGCCCGAGCGCCTAACGCCAGAGGCGGGCGCAATTTTGCCAAATTCGACG
>JBKJMC010000174.1:0-2655 GCA_046596615.1 Ilumatobacteraceae bacterium
TTTCGGCCACGCAGCGGTCGCGAAATTCAATTACTTCGGCGAAGTTGTGGCCGGTATCGATGTGCATGACGGGAAACGGGATTCGCTCCGGCAAGAATTCCGTTTCCCGTAATGCACATCGATACGGGCCACAATTTCGCCGAAGTAATTGAGTTTCGTGACCGCTGCGTGGCCAAGATGGGCGTGCAGCTGATCGTCGGCTCGGTGCAGGCATCGATCGATGCCGGTCGAATGGCCGATGCGGTCGGTCCCCGCGCCAGCCGCAACCCGCTGCAGACAGTGACCTTGCTCGATTCGATCAAAGAGCACCGCTTTGACGCCGTCTTCGGCGGGGCGCGACGAGACGAGGAGCGCGCCCGCGCCAAGGAACGCGTTTACTCGCACCGCGACGGATTTGGCCAATGGGACCCGAAAAACCAACGACCAGAACTGTGGGGCGTGTACAACAGCAAGCACCGCCCCGACGAGCACTTTCGCATCTTCCCGATCTCAAATTGGACAGAACTAGACATCTGGACATTCATCGGAGCCAACAACATTGACCTGCCGAGTATCTACTACGCGCATCGCCGCCAGGTATTTCGCCGCGACAACATGCTAATGGCGGTGACTGATTTCTTGCAGCCCGACTCCGACGAAACGGTGAGTGACGAGATGGTTCGCTTTCGCACAGTCGGCGACGCCACCTGCACCGCCGCTATCGAGTCGGTGGCGACGAGCGTCGACGACATAATCGCCGAGACCGCGGTCGCCAGAATTACGGAACGCGGGGCGACCCGCGCCGACGACAAAGTCTCCGAGGCTGGCATGGAAGACCGCAAGCGCACGGGGTACTTCTAATGGAACGCCTTCGGTTTGCGACTGTCGGCTCGGTGGACGATGGCAAATCGACCCTAATCGGTCGGCTGCTATACGACTCGAAGAGCATCTTCGAAGACCAACTTGAACACATCGAGGCCGTCAGCAAGCGCCGCGGCGACGATTATGTAGACCTCTCGCTCTTGACGGATGGCCTGCGCGCCGAACGCGAGCAGGGCATCACAATCGACGTCGCCTACCGCTATTTCGCCACTCCGAAGCGGTCGTTCATCATTGCCGACTGCCCCGGTCACATTCAGTACACGCGCAATATGATCACTGGCGCATCGAATGTCGACCTGGCGATCGTGCTCGTGGACGCCCGCTACGGGATCGTCGAACAAACCCGCCGTCATAGTCTTCTGGTTTCGCTACTCGGCGTGCCTCACCTCGTGATCTGCGTCAACAAGATGGATTTGGTTGACTACGACCAAGACGTATTCGACAAGATTCGTGCAGAGTTCGAGGCCTTTGCGTCGCGGCTCGAACTTCAAGACGTGACGTTTTTGCCGATCAGCGCTCTCGTCGGCGACAATTGCGTAAGCAGGTCGGCGAACATGCCGTGGTTCGAGGGGCCGACGCTTTTGCATCACCTCGAAAATGTCTACACGGCGAGCGATGAGAACCGCATCGACACTCGCTTCCCCGTGCAATACGTGATTCGCCCACAGCGCGCCGAGTTTCCCGACTATCGCGGCTACGCCGGTTGTGTTGCCGGTGGCGTGATCAGGGTCGGCGACGAGGTGATGGTCTTGCCGTCTGGACTTACCACCACCGTTACGGGAATCGACTCGCACTCTGGCCCGCTAGCCGAGGCCGGCCCGGGCCAGGCGATCACTTTGCTTCTCGCGGACGATTTGTCGATCACCCGCGGCGACATGATCTGTCGCCCGCATAATCGGCCGCGAGTATCGCAAGAGCTAGAGGCGATGATGTGCTGGATGGACGACGCCAGCCCGCTGCAACTCGACAAGATCTACACGATTAAGCACACGACCAAAAACGTGCGCGCCAAGATCACATCGGTGCTGTATCGGCTCGACATCTCGCACCTGCACCGCGAGGCGGGTGTCAAGTCGCTGGCGATGAACGAGGTCGGGCGCGTCACATTGCACTCGACTTCCCCACTATTTTACGACGACTACCACCAAAACAGAACTACCGGCTGCTTTATCGTGATCGACGAGACCACAGGCCAAACCGCCGGAGCCGGAATGCTGCTGTCGCCGCGTTCGTAAAGGGTCGTAAACTGTAGAGATGATTGGGCCCGTCTGGCATGAGCAGGTGTTAACGCGCCAGCAGCGCTGGAGTTTGCACGATTCGCGGGGAATCACTGTATGGCTAACGGGCCTTTCCGGCTCGGGTAAGTCGACAATCGCCAACGAGGCCGCCCGAATCTTGTTTGCTTCGGGCATCTCGACTTACGTGCTTGACGCCGACAACGTGCGCCACGGGCTAAATAGCGACCTCGGTTTCAGCGACGCCGACCGCACAGAAAATATTCGGCGCATGGCCGAGACATCGCGATTGATAACCGATGCGGGGCTCGTCACATTCGTGCCGATCATCAGCCCCTTTTCTTCGAGCAGGGATTTCGCGCGCAAAATTCACGCCGCCGACGGCCTCGAATTCATCGAGGTGTTCGTGGCCACAGATCTCGCCGAGTGCGAGAAGCGAGACCCCAAGGGTCTCTACGCCAAAGCCCGCAAGGGCGAGATGACCGGCATGACTGGCGTCGACTCGCCGTACGAGGCGCCTCAGCACGCCGATCTGGTGGTGGGCAGCGGCGACGAGTCG
>JBKJMC010000038.1:0-11367 GCA_046596615.1 Ilumatobacteraceae bacterium
CTCCCGAAACTACGTCTTTATAGGGGTTGTAGGTCTTTCCGAATTAGATCGAACTATTGTTATCCTCGGTCGATCACTCATACTCGGAGTAATGCTCGCGTCGGTTTTCGGTGGAATCATTGGATATTGGCTTTCGCGGCGTGTGAGCGAGCCGCTCAGGAGCATCGGCGACGCTGCTTCACAAATTGCATCTGGCGACTTAGCAATACAACTTCCTCATGCTAAGGAACCAGATCTCAACAAGATTAGTTCCTCCTTTAATGAAATGACGAGAAGTCTCCGCAATCGCATCGATCGCGAAGCGCGCTTTGGAGCGGTCATTAGCCATGAATTGCGCTCTCCGCTTACAGCAATAAGGTCGGCGTCTGACATCTTAACTTCACACATCGCGGAGCTGCCCCTTCAACTCTCCTCAACTGTTGAATTGCTCGCCGAACGCGTCATTACCTTTCAGAAAATACTTGACGATTTGATTGAAATTTCAAGATATGAGTCTGGCGGAGTTCAGCCAAACCTAGAAGAACTACAAATTGTGAAAATTCTCGAATCACTTTTAGCACGTCATCAAATGGACAAAGACAAATTCCTAGAAACCACTCTCGACACTCACCAAACAGTTTTAGTAGACGCCAAGCGTTTCAAATACATTTTTGAAAATCTTGTTGAAAATGCCAACCTCTACGCCAGTGGCATTTCAAAAATTCGGGTTGAAATTGCTGATGACAATGTCTACGTGCACTTTGATGACGCCGGAAGTGGAATCTCAGAGTCTTTGCAAGACCTAATATTTGACCCATTTGTACGTGGATCGAGTCATTCCAATATTCAGGGATCGGGCCTTGGACTAGCAATTGCAAAGGAGCATGCGACAAATTTCCGTGGGTCTATTTCGGTTTCCACTAGCCCAGACCACGGTGCACGGTTCACAGTGTGTTTAAAGAAAGGTAGAGAAACCGAATGAACCTATACAATAAGTTTTTCCTCGCTCTCACGAGCGCCATGATACTTTCATCTTGTGGAGTGCATTTAGATTCAAAACCGCGCTCACTCAATGCTACTCAATTCAAGATTACGCTAACCGCACCACGCGAATTTACCGCAGCAGAAATAGCCAGGCGCGCGAATCTCACAGGTGTCGTGATCTATTTCATCGATGGAATCGGATTACGTCCAGTAGTCGCAGTTCAATCTGGAATGCCTAGTCCGCAGTCCATTATAAATCTTCTTGCAAATGTCGACGGCACAAGCGCCCCTCGTGTCGGATACAGGTCTGCGCTCGAGTTGGAGGCCGACATCGTAAGGAATGCCGAATTGGTGAGTGGTCTTGCTCTAATTGATTTTGACAAGAGATTCATGGATATCAATGTTGCTGAGCAAGTTCTAATTCTTGGGCAAATTACATTGAGCATTATTGCCAATGGAATCGCAACTGCAGTTCAATTTAGAGTTGATAACGAGGAGTTTGCATATACAAATTCTAAGGGAGTGGCACTCTTGCGCCCGGCTCAACGATCGGATTTCGTCGATCTTCTTGCTATGTGATCGGGACCACACATCCTCCAAAAAGTACTAAGTGATAAAGTAAAGGCATCGGAAACGAAATTTTGATCTCGACAATTACATGCCCTGGATGTGGGCATATTGAGTCAGAAGTCATGTCGACAGATTCTTGTCAGCATTTTTACAAGTGCAAGTCCTGCGGTGAAATGATGCGACCGAAAAATGGTAACTGCTGTGTCTTTTGTTCGTTTGGAACCGTGAAACGCGCACCAACTCAAGTGTCTAGTTTTTGAAGTTTAGTTATTGGGAATCAGGTCAGTTTTGTTAATCAGCCTTCGGTGGGTCTTGTTACCTCTAGTTGTGATATCGAGTTGTAGCCAAGCAACAAGTCGGGTCAATGGCTACACAATTGAGGCTGGCGCCGATTTACACGGCGCGGACTTGAGTTACTCATCTTTGGAAGGCACGAACTTGAACCGCGCGAGTTTGCGGGACGCGGATTTACGTGGCTCAGACTTAACCGATGCGATTTTGCGTGGCGCAGACTTAACCGGCGCGAACCTGACTGGCGCAAACCTGAGAGACGCGGACCTTCGAGATGCGGACCTGAGCTATGCAGACCTACGCGACGTCGACTTGAGCGAGGCCAATTTGACTGACACGAACATGACTGCGACGAATTTAGTTGGAGCCTATTTGACTGGCGGGAACCTGACTCGCGCGAACCTGACTGGAGCATATTTGGTGGCCGCGGATTTGCCTGCCGAGTACCTGACCTCAAATGGCCTGACTGATACAGACTTGCGTGGCGCAGACTTTCGTGGCGCGAACCTGGCTGGCGCAACTATGCCTGATGGGAAAAAGCACCAGTGACCGTTTTGGGTCACACGCGGGTCACAAAGCATGCAGAATTGATGACACTAGGTGACAACACGATCAGATGAAACCCATACAGGGCGTCTCTCTACAGACCACGCAGACTCCATGACACATTCATTACTTGTCTTCGGATCAGACGGTTGGGGGTTCGAGTCCCTCCGGGCGCACCAAGAAACTGTGTTATGACCTCAACAAAAGGAAGTTACTTATTAGATTTCCGTATGAGACAATAGGTCTATGGGAAAAGTAATTGCCGGTATGACTTTGTCGTTGGACGGCTTTATCAATGACGGAAGCGGAAGCGTAGAAAGCCTGTATCCAGATTTTTCTGAACTGCGTGAGACTTCTTCTTTCAAGGAAATGATCAAAGATACAGGTGCCGTTATTATGGGAAGGCACGTGTATGAGATGGCGGATCCATTTTTGTGGATTAACGATTACTATGAGTTCCAAGTTCCCATTTTTGTCCTGACACATACACCGCCAGCCAAGTTTCCCGAGGGAAATGACAAACTCACTCTCACCTTTGTAACTGATGGTGTTGAGAGTATTATTTCTCAGGCAAGAAAGGCCGCCAGTGACAAAATTGTTCAGATCATAGGTGGTGCCGACACAATTCAACAATGTCTTAATTCAGAGTTATGCGATGAATTATGGATAGATGTTATGCCTGTGATACTTGGAAAAGGACTGAGGCTTTTTGAAAATATAGACACGGATTTGATTAAGCTTGAGAGAATATTTGTAGAGAAAACTACCCCTATGAGAACAAGTATTAAATTTAAGGTAACAACGACGAGCCCTGGAGCATAGAGAAAACTAAACGCACGTCAATTGAATGAATCCAATTGATTGACTAATAGTTAAAGGAAATGCTCTGATTCCAAGTCACTGGCCGCGTCTGACCGCTGAAGGCATTTCGCGCTATTCCTTTCAGGTAAGACTTTTGTGACAATATGTGAGACATGGGAAACGAAACCTTGATCTCGGCGATTACGTGCCCAAGTTGCGGCCATACGGAGTCAGAAGTTATGTCGACCGACTCTTGTCAGCATTTCTACAGATGTACTTCCTGCGGCGAAATGATGCGGCCGAAGAACGGTGACTGTTGCGTTTTCTGTTCGTATGGATCAGTGAAGTGCCCGCCATCTCAAATGTCTAAATCGTGAAATTCAACAATTAGGAATTAGGTGAGTTTCGTTGACACGGCTTCGTTGGGTGTTAATACCATTGATTCTGGTTTCGAGTTGTAGTCAAGGGTCAGGTCAAGTTAACGGCTACACGATTAGAAGTGGCGCCGACTTGATCGGGGCTGACTTGAGCTACGCGAATTTGGATGGCGCAGACTTGAACGGCGCGAGTTTGCGCGACGCGGATTTGCGTGGAGCGGATTTGACCGCCGCGAACCTGCGGGACGCCGATTTGACCGGTGCGAACTTGACTGGCGCAAACCTTCGAAGTGCGGACCTGCGAGATGCGGACTTTAGCTACGCGGACTTGCGTGACGTGGACTTGAGTGATGCCAACTTCACTAACGCGAACATGACAGCCGTGAATCTAGTCGGCGCGTATTTGACTGGCGCGAACTTGACTGGCGCGAACCTGACCGGCGCCTACCTAGTCGCCGCTGATTTGCCCGCCGGGTACTTGACGTCAATTGGCCTGACTGATGCAGATTTGCGTGGGGCAGACTTGCGTGGGGCGAACTTAACCGGCGCAACCATGCCCGACGGCACGATCCACCCGTAGATTTTCGGGGTCAATTGAAAATGTCAGCAGCCAAGTACTCGAAAACCCAACGAACGCGCTGCATTTCCCTGCCGCAAATCAAAGGTAATGAAGGACAAGTTCGAAATGCGCAATCTCTGTGCAGCCGCCAGATGCACCGCATCTAAGGTACGGACTCCAAGAGTTTCAGCTATGTCCGCAGAGGCCCACCCGGCCTGCTCATCAAGTTGGATCAAGGCCATCGCGTCTAGATCTGCGTGTGCCGCATCCCGTGCGCGAGTCAACGATAATCCGGAAAAGAGACGAGCCAGGTTACGCCTCACCTCAACAACGGTCAACCAGCTCGTCACCAAGACATCGTCGGAACGAAGCAATGTCTCGGCATAATCTGAATCCGGCTCCTCTACGTAGCGCTTAATGAGGGCGCTGGAATCTACGTAGGTGGTCACTCTCCCCGATCCTCGTTCAGCACATCAGCAACGCGCCTCGATGAGCGCTGTCGACTTGGTGGGCCCAATCCGTCAGTGCGCTTTGGAGGCGTGATCCAACCGTCGGCAACGCCCCTCGCAAACTGGTCTACACCTGGCGCCGCGGACATCACTACTTTGGGTACCCCGCGGTCAGTAACAATCACGATTTCGCCATCGGCCGCGCGGTCAAGGTATTCAGACAGGTGCTGTTTGAGTTCTCTCACGCCGACTTGCATGTGGATACATTACCAGAAATTGTGTCTACATGCGCCAGTTGCAGAAACTTCAACTAAATATTGCGGTCATGATCGGTGTTCTGCGATGGGTACTACTTTCAATTGCAAGTGTCCTTGTCGGCGCAACTCTTTAAAGATGACGGTAGGTCAGGAGAGCCTGTAGTCCCTTTAGTTCTAGAGTTATCGCATGACACTGCAGCAGATCATCTCCCCTATCGACGGAACAGTTGTCGCCGAACGCGAACTGGCTAGTGATGCACATGTCGATCGCGTTCTAGAGGCGGCACACGCCGCGCGCCGCGGCTGGATTGCTACCCCGGTTGCCGAGCGCGCCCGCATTGTTGAGGCGATGGTCCAATATATGGAAGCGAACGCCCCTGTCATCGCGACCGAACTTTCGTGGCAAATGGGCCGACCGGCGCGATACACGCCCAACGAAATATTGCGTGGCTTTCAGGAACGTGCCCGACACATGGCAACGATTGCCGAAGAATCCCTCGCCGACATTGACGTTCCACAAACCGAGGGTTTTACCAAGTTCATTCGCCGCGAACCACTAGGCACCGTACTCGTTGTCGCACCCTGGAACTACCCGTATCTCACCGCGGTCAATTCGATTGTCCCTGCGTTGTTGGCCGGCAATACAGTGATTCTGAAACACGCATCACAAACGATGCTGTGCGCCGAGCGCCTGCAGGCCGCGTTCGATGCCGCCTCATTACCCGCCGGCGTCTTCCAATTCATTCACGCCAGCCACGATTCGGTTAATGCCATGATACAAGACCCACGAGTTAACTTCGTCGTGTTTACCGGCTCAGTCGAGGGCGGCAGAACGATGGAGCGATCGGCTGCCGGGCGCTTCATCGGTGTGGGCACAGAACTCGGCGGCAAAGATCCGTCATACGTGCGCGCCGACGCGGATCTTGACTACGCGGTTGCCGAAAACGTCGATGGGGCATTTTTCAATAGTGGTCAATCGTGCTGCGCAATCGAGCGAATTTACGTTCACGATTCTGTCTATGAAAAGTTCATTGAGGGCTTCGTCAGCGCGACCCGTCAGTACATCCTTGGTAATCCGCTGCAGCAAGACACCACGATCGGCCCGATGGTTAACATGGCGGCGGCAACATTTGTTCGGGCGCAAATTCACGATGCGGTCGCGCAGGGCGCGGTCTCACTGGTAGGCGAAACAGCGTTTGCCAGGTCCGCACCGGGTACTCCGTATCTTGGGCCAACCGTGCTTGTCAATGTCGATCACTCGATGAGCGTGATGCGCGACGAATCGTTCGGCCCGGTTATCGGCATTATGCGAGTCAAGTCAGACGACGAGGCCATCGCACTAATGAACGACTCACCATATGGTCTCACGGCATCGGTTTGGACTAGCGATCAAAATGCCGCGATCCGAATCGGCAACCACGTGGAAACGGGAACCGTGTACATGAACCGATGCGATTACGTTGACCCCGTGCTGGTCTGGACTGGCGTCAAAGAGACCGGTCGAGGTATTGCACTGTCGTCGCTTGGCTTTGATCCGTACACGCGGACAAAGTCGTTTAACCTCAAGAGTTTGTAAAGGGTGAAGCGCACCGAAGCGTGGTCACCCTCAATCTATGGAAGCCGCGAGGCGACTGATAGAAGATTTAACGCGAGTAATCACGGCTCTTGGTACTTGCAACATTTCGGCACGCTCAATGAGAAGGTCGGCTGAGACGAGGTGGGTTTCAAGTAATGCCTTTACAAATTCGAAGTCTTTAAGGCGACCACGCGATCAGCCCACCCCGAAGGTACCACCGCAGTTGTGAGGGACACACCTTGGGCGTAGTAGCCGAACGTTTCGTGGAAGGATGACAATTCCCCAATCGAACCGTCGACGAGATCTGATTTGCGCTCGTCGGTGTCGTTACGAAAGGCCAGATCTGCCTCCATTGACCGCGTCGCTTCAATTGGCAGGTCTGCATCACTGAAGCTTCCGAGGATGGCTTGGCTTCCGATCACGATAATATCCGGATCATCCGCAACTCGGCTCGCGGCACGCAGGACGTGCGACAGCTGTGCCCGATTCACTTCACAATCTCGGTGCGCAGGGATTTCCAAGCTTCTATAACGTGGTGACGCTGCTTTTCGGTGAGCAGCCCCGAAAACGGTGAGTTTTGTCGCAATTCGCGTGCTTTTGGTGCACGAGATGTCAGGGTAGCAAGCAGATCTCCAACAGGACCATCGACGAGTTTCTCCCACTCGTCGAGCCAGATTCGCGCTTGTCCACGACTGGACTGCCGCAAAACTTTCAAGTTTTTGCGCGCAAGAATTAGCGCAACCGATGGATTGTTGACAATTTGTCCTGCTACCGCGTACGCGATCCAAAGACTTCGTTCCTGATCTCGAGTAAGACGCACGGTGCGCGTGCGAATTGCATCGATATCGCGCTGTTGCACACGACGATGTGTGCCGACCGTGACGAACTGCAACTCCCCCCTGTCGCACAAGTCGACAACATGCTGCCGTGACGAATTGAGGATCTTGGCCGCTTCGCCAGTGGTAAGGAGATGATCTCCATTTCCAGCCATGATTATGTCGTATGTTGAAGTTCTCACCTTGCCAAGACTATCAAATAAACACAATAAACACAACTCTTGTGTCTATTTGGTGTTTTTTGTGGTTAGAACAAATCGCCAGCCTCCGCGATCGTTGGATACATTACAAGGATATGACTCATGCGCGTCTTGAAATAGGGCCAGCGACTGCATGAGCGTGCAAAAGTGGCTGGACGAAGGTGCCCGCTTCGATCCGGAGTACAGCCAGGGGCTGTCAAACCACCTACCGATGGCGTTGCTGGCGCTGCAACGACTCGGGGCGTCAGATACTCGGATCGACGACTTCGCCACGCGCTACGTACGACGTCTCGAACCAGCGCCGAACCCCGAACTGTGGCGATCTGGTGAACTTTGGCAAGACCGACTTGGCGAACGCGATTCTTGGTCGGCCTACCGGGGTCTGTTCGCCGATTGGATATCAAGAGAAGGCTCTCGTTCGGTCTTGGCGCAGGCGCTCCCAGCATTGATGGAGGGATGTGGCGCGGCGGCGTACCACGGCGTCATTCGCACTGCCTACGCGGCGCACAGCGGCCACGACCGTGAGCTCGCCGACGGCCTGGCCTATTGGGCGTGTCGCCACCTGCCACTCGGGGCCGTGGGCAACGCCGGGACGGTCGCCGACCCGGCGCTAGTGGTGCAAGGCTTGCGGGTCAGCAATTCTTCAGAAGAATTGATTTTCGAGGGCATGCTAATCGCGGCGCAAGGCCACGACTTTGACCAATTGATCAAGCCGCTCAAGATTGGCAACGACACGCTCGGTCGTTTGAGCCACCTGGCCGCGACACTTTACGCCGCCAGTGGCAACTTCACCGTGCTGCACCTGGTGACGAGTTGTCACGCCGTACGATTGCTGCTTCCATTTATCGGCGATCCTCAGCCAGCGCTGCATGCATATTGGCGCGCCTTTGCGGCCGGCTATATCGCCAGCGGCCTAAAAATTAGCGACGCAACGAAATTGAGAACATGGGATGAGATTATTGCCGCGGCCGTCGCCTCCGATGACGAGCACGTTGTCAAACTGGTCGACAGTTGCCGCGAGGAAGAGCGCGCCTACGGTGGCGACGAGTGGCGCCTAGCGGCCTCTCGCGCGATCAGCCAAACGTCGTGGTGATGATTCGACCATCGCGATCACTCGCGCTCGGTGACAGGTCGCTGACCACGAACGTACGCTGAATCCAGCGGTCGGAACCGTCGAAGCGCGCCACAAACGGTGTGCGCCCGTGCACGGCAACGTTGTTGTCGACGACCAGCAGGTCGCCGGCCCCAAGCACCACGCACTGCGACGAATCCCGAACGGCGCTCGCCAACCTTTCGAGAACATCTTGCGCCGCGGTATCGATACCGACCATGAGATCTGCGTCATAGACAAAGGTCAAATCCGACTCGCTACCGGACAAAATCGGTCGAGCCACGCCTAGGCCCGGCGCTGCCCCGTTCAGGAAACTCTGGTCAACGGCGGTCCTGAACCGCGGTTCTCTTAGAACATCAAGGTCGCTCCGAGAAAGTCGCTTAGCTATGTCGTAGACAGAGGCGACAAGTGTTCCCGCCTGCGAATCACCGCGCAGACACAACAGCAGCAGATAGCGGGGCCTATACGGATGAAATGCCGTTTCGGTATGAAATTGCAATTCAACACGTGACGAAGTCGATATCTGACCCCCTTCGGTGCCGCGCACCGGCACGATGTTCTGCACGAGCGAACCGTTGTGCTCTGGGCGATACCCGATCGGTTGGCCTAGGCATCGAGCCATGGTCAACAGGGCGAACTCGGAGCGCAAGTCCTTAGTCGTTGCCTCGCGTGGCGAACTCGGGGTGGGCGGAACGTCCCCTATGTCGATGTTGCGAAGCAACAAGTATCCGTCGCGAGGCGATTGATCGGCAAAGTCGACAAGAGAATCGTGAACCTCGGCGGGAAGTTGACGCCGCGCATGCCCAGCGGCGCGCACGAATGCGACACTCTCGACAGGCCCCATCGGCGGCTTGGTCATCGGCGTGTCTCGCATGCTGTCCATCACCATACATTCCAGTCTAGCATATGATGGAACAATTGTTCCATAGAGAAAGTCGCATTCCGACGAAGACGAACATGGGAAGGACCAACAAGATGAGCGCAACTAAACCAACGCCCGCGGAGGTTATCGGCAAGCGAATCGAGCGCCTAACCCCAACGGATCGTCGGATTGCCAAGAGCCTCCTGGACGATCCGGGTGCGGTTGCATTTGGTACCGCGGCATCGTTTGCCGCGCATGTCGGCGCAGGCGTTGGGTCGGTCCATCGACTCGCCGTACAACTCGGCTACAGCGGCTTTCGCGACTTGCAGGATCACGTGCAGCAAGAAATCTCGCAACGTCTGCGACCGGCTGCGGAAAAGATCAAGACGACGACTCAAGGTGATGTCATCGACCTCGCCCTTAGCGGTGAAACCGAAAATGTATTCAAGACGCTGACCGCGATCGATCGAATAGTACTGTCGTCCGCGGTCACGATGCTTGCCAATGAGGCGAGCCAAATCTTCATCGTGGGAGGCAATTCATCTTTGGGCATCGCGCTGCATTTCGGCGAGGAATTGCGCCTACTGAGAGATGGCGTCAGTTTGCTTGTTGGCAACCCAGTTGCGCTTAGCGCGCAAATCGCGTTGGCGAAGAGAAACGATGTTCTCGTAGTTATTGACTTTCATCGCTACGACCGGTGGCTCGTTGAACTGGCCGAGCAGGCTGTCGACTCCGGTATGGTGCTGATTTCAATTGCGGATTCACTTCTTGCGCCATTTGCGGCATCGGCATCCTGCCACTTCAGCGTGAGCGCGCGAAGCGAGACTCCGTTTGACAGCCATGTCGGCACGCTCGCCCTGTGTTCGGTGCTCGTTGGCTCGGTGGCGAAGTCGCTGAAGCGCGTCGCATCTCGACGCCTCGATGCGGTTGAGAGCGACTGGACGAGCGGCGACTACCTGACCGCGACATAGGGTGCACCGCAATTTGGGGTGCAGGGCCGCGTCTCAGCCAGTTACGGTCACACCGCGGGTGTGCCAACCGGTGGCGCCGTCTGGGTCAGGGCGACTCACCTGCTCGGTCTGAGTTTCGCCGTTGCGATCAGTCGCCCGCACCTGAATCGTGTACTTACCGGGAGCAGCGTTCCACTCAAATAGCCACTGGCGCCAGGCGTCAACCGTAACATCGGCGCCGAGTTTGGCCACCTGCCACTCGCCGTCGTCGACTCGCACCTCAACCTTGGACACGCCACGATGCTGAGCCCAGGCGATGCCGGCGATCGCAACCCGTCCGGCCGGCACGCTTTGGCCGCGGCGGGGTACGTCGATGCGCGATTGTGTCTTGATCGGCGCATCGCGAGCCCACCCGCGAGGAACCCAGTAGCCGACTGCTTCGTCCCAGGTGGTGAGGTCGATTCGGCTGAGCCACTTTGTGGCGCTCACATAACCGTAAAGCCCCGGCACAATCATGCGGGCAGGAAACCCGTGCTTCAGCGGTAATTTTTCGCCGTTCATGCCAATCGCGATCATCGCGTCGCGGCCGTCGCGCGCGGCTTCGATTGGAAATCCGCACGTCCATCCGTCAACGGAGGTACCGAACACCTGGGTGGCATCTGATTGGACGCCAACTTCATCGAGCAGGTCGGCAAGCAACACGCCCTGCCACACTGCGTTACCGATGAGGTCGCCGCCCACCTCATTTGACACACAGGCAATCGTTACGACACGTTCCACTTGGGGCCTTGCGAGCAAATCGGCATACGTCAGTCGTAGAGGTCGATCCACTCGACCGCCAATTTCCACCGCCCAAGTATCGATACGAATGCGCGGCACCGATAGCGCTGTATCAATTAGGTAGAAATCGTCGTTCGGGGTTATAAACGGCGTCGATGGGCTGAGTGTTGCATCGGCAGGGATGTCGGGAGCCGTCGAAGTCACGTTGCCGCCGATGGAACCATCGGACGCCACCTTTG
>JBKJMC010000044.1:0-8455 GCA_046596615.1 Ilumatobacteraceae bacterium
GGCGATTGCGTTTAGCGCGGCCCGCAGAGCGTCGCGTTGGGCCTCGGTGCGCGCCGCCAACGGCGAGACGCCGCCGATCGCTTCGTAGCGCGCGACAAGATCGGCGAGTTGCTCTGGTGTTGGAGCGCGGCCGCGGCGAATGTCTGTGTAGTACGGCAAGATCTCTTCGCGCGAACGCGGAGTGCCGTAGGCCATCAGCAACACGGCCGTCTTGCTCATGGTCATTTAGTTGCCGTTCGTTCGTGAACATGTCGCACGACAGCGGCAAGCACGTCGGGATTGGTAGCCGGCCGAACCCCGTGTCCGAGGTTAAAAATGTGGCCATGGTTACCGGAATTGTCGGCGAGCACGGCGTCCACTCCACGCAGCGCGGTTTCGACATCGCCCAACACGAGCTCTGGGTTGAGGTTGCCCTGCACAACCGTGTTCGCGCCGAGGCGGCGGCGCGTATCGGTAATCGTGCTGCGCCAGTCGAGACCAATCACGCTCGGCCCGGCCTCAAACATCGCTTCGAGAAGGTGATCGCATCCGACTCCAAAATGAATTCCAGGTGCGCCCGGGTGCGAGCCACGCAATTCATCAAACACGAGGCGCGAATACGGCAACACGTGAGTGCGATATTCGCTGATTGTTAGAGCGCCGGCCCACGAATCAAATAACTGAAATGCCCTGGCGCCGGCGTCGAGTTGACTACGGATAGAAGCCACCGCGTGTTGGGAAAGGCGATGCATCAGGGCGTTCCACGTGGCGCCGTCGGTGGAGAGCAATTCCTTCGTATATATATAGTCACGACTCGGGCGGCCCTCGATCAGGTAACTGCCGACGGTAAACGGCGCGCCCGCGAACGCCAGCAACGGCACATTCAATTGCGCGGTTACGAGGCGCACGGTTTCGATCACATACGGCGCGTCTTGCTGAGGTTCAAACTCGCGCAGTCGTTTTATGTCGCTGGCATTTCGAAATGGATGTTCGGCGACGGGACCGGTGCCTGGCGCGACATCAATGCCAAAACCGACGGCGTGCGCCGGCACAACGATGTCGCTATACAGCACGGCGGCGTCGACGCCGTAGCGCAGCACGGGTTGAAGTGTGATGTCGGCGGCTAGTTGTGGATGCTTGATCGCGTCGAGAATGCTGCCCTCGCCCCGAACCGCGCGATACTCGGGCAAACTGCGGCCCGCCTGACGCATGAACCACACGGGTGTGTGTTTGGCGCGCCGACCGGCAGCGGCGGCGAGAAACGGATCCTGCACCGACTCGATTTGAGACATTCGTTGCGACATCAGCTGCGCTTGACGCGACCGCGCAACGCCGCGAAGGCGAGGCTGAACGAGATAGCGCCGATGAAACCGACAGCGAACAGGCCTTGGACGAGCGTCGTCAAATTCCAGCCCGTCATCACAAAACTACGCATTGCGGCGAGCACATATGTCGTCGGGTTGTAGTCGGCGACACTGGCGAGCCAGCCCGTAAGCGCACTTTGTGGCACGTACGCCGTCGTCAGAAACGCAAACGGGAAGAAGATTAGAAACGCGTTGTTGACCGCTGTTGGGTTGCCCGTCTTGAGCGCGATCGCGTAAGGGAAGCCCGTGAACGCGAGGCCCCACATGCCGGCGATTAAAACAAAAGCGATCATGCCCAAAATGCCTGTCGCGAAGTGCACTCCGATCACTGAGCCGATGATTACGACGGGCAGCGACAGTGCAATCACGAGCATCAAGTCCGCGACCATTAGTCCGAGCAACAAGGTGGCGCGATGCACGGGCGTCAGCAACAGCCTGTCAAGGTAGCCGTCTTGAATGTCGATCACGAGCGACCCCGCGCGCGAAACGCCGGTGACCGCGAAAATTACTGCAACTGGCAACTGAAAACCCTTGAAGTCGAAACCAGGAGCCGAGTTGCCCTCGACGAACGATTGCAGCGAGCCGATGTTGACGATCAAGAAAAATATCGGGATGATTAGTGCCGGCCCGATGGCCTCGGTGTCACGCATTGTCAGGCGCACGGCGCGCAACGCCACGGTGGCGAGGTCGTGTAAGAAGCCAGCACGGCGCGCATGCACGCGCACTTGACCAGTTGCGGTCGTGTTGCCCGCAGCTGTGTCGCTATTAATTGGGTTTCTCGTCACGACGTCGCCACCTCTTCGCGGTCTTGCATGCGCTCGCCCGTTGTCTGCAAGAAGACATCGTCCAGCGTCGGCGTGCGCAAAGTGAGGTCGCTGACCGTGATGTTGGCGCCAGACAGTGCCACTGCCACGGGGCTGATACTGGCGGCGCCGTTGGCAACCGAGATGATCGCCTCGTCGTGACGAATCTCGATGTGATCAATCTGCGAGACGCTGGCAAGCGCCGCCGTTACGCGGACAATGTCGGCTAGGGGAACGCGGGCGATGATCACATCTGAGCCGATCGAGCGCTTCAGTTCTGTCGGTGTGCCCTCGGCAACGAGCTTGCCCTTAGCAATGATTCCGACTCGGTGGGCGAGGGCATCGGCCTCTTCGAGGTACTGCGTCGTGAGCATGATCGTCATCTCGAGTTTTTCATTCAGGTAACGAACCTCGTCCCACACGGTTGCGCGACTCACTGGGTCGAGACCAGCGGTCGGTTCGTCTAAGAATAAAACTTCTGGTTGGTGCACAAGCGCCGCGGCGAGGTCGAGCCTGCGCTTCATGCCGCCAGAATATGTTTTGATGCGGTCGTCGATGGCGTCGCCGATGTTGACGATGTCTAAGAGGTAGGTGATGCGATCCTTGCGCTCGCGCGCGTTCAAGCCGTACAGGCGTCCCTGCATGTCTAGAAGTTCGCGCCCGCTCTGCTTGGGGTCGAGCGCCGCATCTTGCAGCGCCACGCCGATGCGTAGTCGCACTTCGTCGGCTTGCGTAACGATGTCGAAGCCGGCGACGGTTGCAGAGCCTGCGGTAGGCGCGAGCAGTGTGGTGAGAATGCGCAACGTAGTTGATTTACCCGCGCCGTTTGGGCCCAAGAACCCGTAGATCTCGCCCTTGCTAACGCTGATGTTGACGCCGTCGACCGCGGCCTTGTCGCCGAATTTGCGAACTAGTTGGCGAGCATCAATGGCGTAATCGGTGCTCATACCGCAACAACGCTATCGTCCGCGTTGCGCCCGCTGCCGACGCAGATCGCGTTTGGTCGTCCACTCCGGCCGCAACATCGCCTCGAGGCGCGCCACTCGAGTGCTCGCGGGCGGATGTGACGAAAACAGTAGCGATCCGGCGTCGGCTTGCGCGGCTGTGGTGTCGTTGACGACTTGCTTCAACGCACTCAATAACTCGCGACCAAAACCCATCTCGAGCGCGCGGGCGTCGGCACGGTACTCGGCTGCGCGACCAACGAAGTTCGAAGACTTCTGCGCGGCGATTAGGCCGGCCTGAAAGATCCACGCCATAGCGCGCAACAGCTCGGCAATGATCCTGCCGAATATTTGTGCCCTCGGATAGTTCTTAGCGAAAGTTTCGACCGCGGCCTGAGCAATTTTTTGCAAGAAGAACCCGATGCGCGCGAACGCGATCACTGGCAGGCTCATCCACTGGGCAACTGTCAGCGCCACGGTGTGGCCACCCATGTGGTGGCTTAGTTCGTGGGCGAGCACGCCCGACAATTGCTCGCCATTTAGGGTTTCGATCGCGAACGACGATACGACGAGCAGGTGGCCACCGCAAGCGAAAGCATTGATGTCATTGCCGTCAGCGACGGCGAGTACGAAACGTTGCGGCGAAAAATGATTGGCCTGGGCGACGTCGCGCCATGCCGGTTGGAGGAGCTGTTCTTCACGCGGCGAAGGCGAGCGTGCACCCATGAGTCGCGCGAACACGAGCCGTTGAACTGGCCGCGAAAACAACACAACGCCGAGCAGCATGAGCATTACCGCGAAGAATGCGAAACTGACGTCGCCAAAAATCTTGGATGGCAGCCAAAGTAGCGCGGCGGCTAGCAGCCAAACAGGTAATAGGGCGATCACCGGGGCGAGGGCAGTGACTGCCGAGAAATCTAGGCTGCGTTTCGCGATAGGGGGAAGGTTACGCCAATAGATTATGCTTGAACTACCGTTTTTTTATTAAACAGAGGTTCGCGATGCCAGCCACAGTCATGCCAGGGGCGAATGCTTGGTCGCAGGTCGGCTTAGGCGCCGCAGGCGTATTAGTTGTTCACGGGTTCACCGGCAACCCTGGCTCGATGCGCGAGCTGGCGGTCAAATGCGCCGATGCCGGGTTCGAAGTCGAGTTGCCGCGGCTCGCCGGCCACGGCACAACAGTTGAAGAAATGATTCCGACGCGCTGGAAGGACTGGTCGAGCGACACCGAGGCCGCGTATCAAAAATTGCACGAGCGAGTCGAGAAAATTATTGTGGTCGGGCTTTCGATGGGCGGCGGATTGACGCTGTGGATGGCCGCAAATCACCCGGACCTCAGCGGCATCGTGTGCATCAACCCCACCGCCCAGCCGATGCCATCAGAGGTGATCGCGGGCTTGCAGGCAATGATCGATTCGGGCGCCGAGACGCTGCCGTCGATCGGTAGCGACATCGCCGACCCGAGCACCAACGAAGTGTCCTATGACGCGACGCCGACGCGAGCATTAATGTCGCTCTTTGTCGACGGCATGGCCGAGAACGCCAAGAAATATTCGCAGACCAAGGTTCCGATGCTGCTGATCAACTCCGTACAAGACCACGTCGTCGCGCCCGAGCAGAGCGACTATCTTGTCGCCAATTACGGCGGTCCGATCGAGCGCGTGATGCTCGAGCGCAGCTATCACGTCGCCACGCAGGACTTTGAAAAGCAGATCGTGTTCGAAAAGACATTGGAGTTTGCGCGTAGAGTTCTTCTGCGATGAGCATCCCTAGCCCCTCGACTGGCACGCTGAACCTCGGCCCGTTGCGGCTCAACGCCTACGGCATGATGATCGCGATCGGCGTGATCGCGGCAGTGTGGTTGTCTGGTCGGCGCGTCGAAAAGCGCGGCATCGGCACCCGCGAAGACATGAGTTCACTCGCGATGATAACTGTTCCGGTCGGTATAGTCGGAGCTCGTTTGTACCACGTGATTACAGATTGGTCGAGATTCAGTAACGACAAGATCGCCATCGTCAAGATTTGGCAAGGCGGGCTGGGCATTTGGGGCGGCATCCTTTTTGGCGTTGTGTCTGGCGTGTTCGTCGCGCGCCGCCGCGGCTTGCCAATTGCGGCTACTCTGACCTGCATCACGCCCGCATTGCCACTGGCGCAAAGTATCGGCCGCTGGGGTAACTGGTTTAACCAAGAATTGTTCGGTCGGCCGACGACCCTGCCGTGGGCGTTACGCGTTTCGGATTCGTCTGCGATCTCGGCGGGTTACGAGGCGGGCACGACTTTTCATCCCACTTTTTTGTACGAGTCTTTGGCGTGCGCGCTGCTATTCATCGTCTTGCTCGCGCTCGACAAGCGGGTGCCGATGCGCGACGGCAGGTTGTTCGCCGTGTACACGGCGGGGTACACGGCGTTTAGATTTTTTATTGAGGGCCTGCGAGTCGACCAAGCCCACCACATCGGCGGCCTGCGCCTCAATCAGTGGGTTGCGCTGGTCGTGTTCTTGGTTTCGATCGCGGTAATTTTCGCTATGCGCGGAGAGCCCGAAGCGATTGAGACAGCTCTTCCGGAATCACCGGGTTGAAGTACTCGCCGCTGCCAACCTCGGCCGCGGCGATATATCGCGCCACGTTCGGCGCCCGCCATGGCGAGACGATCTCGATGTTCATCCACGCGTCGGCGAACTCTTGATTAGTCGGTTGCTGATTGATCCACATCATGTACGGCACGGTGGTGCCGTGAAGTTCGTCGATGCGCCCGAGCACATCGATTAGCAAGGCGGCCATTGTGTCTCGATCTTGCGGCGACGCGCTCGCGAGGTTGGCGATTCGGTGCAGCGGCGCGATCTCGATCGACAGCGAGAACACCGGGGCGAGTGGCACATAGGCGACCCAGCCATTTAGTTCGACGACTAGTCGCTCGGGTGATGAGTCTGGCGCCCAATTATTCTCGAGCCGCTGCCGCGATCGCATCGGCACATGATCAAACGCGTAGATTTGCCCGTGCGGATGATCGATCGTCGCCCCAACTTCGCGCCCGCGGTTTTCAAATATCAAGACACTGGCAACATCCTGACGCGTACCCATCGCCTGCGTACGCTCGGCCCACAAATCGATCACCCTGCGCACGCCACTTACGCCGATGCTCGAGAGCGACGCATCGTGCTTTGGCGAGTACAACACCACCTCGCAGCGGTCATCGGGCATCGCGGGCCAGCGGTTAGTAAACCACCGCACGTCGTAATCTTGCGGCGCTTCCAATCCGCCAACGCAAAATGGGCAGTCTGTGGCGGGCAGGTTCGGGCGCTTCTGTCGAGAACCAACAAAATGGACGTTTGTTTTGGTCCACGGGTCCGTTCGCACGGTGTCTTGGGGATGTCGCGCGCGGCCGATCAATTCACTCATGAAATTCAGGCCGCCGGCAACCGCAAGCCGCTGGCTTTGTCGAAGAGATGGACCATGTTGCGTTTGGGGATAAGCGCTAAGTTCTCGCCCTGTCGAGCGGAAGACAAGCCCTGGGACCTGACTACAAGCCGCTCGCTCGTGTCGTTCACGGACGTGCAGTGCAGGTAGGCATCCGAACCAAGTTCTTCGACGATATCGATTCTGACCTTTAAGCCGTTCGGTTCGTCAATTGCGGCGAGATCAAAACACTCCGGACGAATTCCGATTACGATTTCCGACGCCGTCAGACCGGCCAACTGCAATGGGGTGAGATCAAATCGCAGCGAGTCGGCGATCGCAGTGTTTCCCTCGACACGGCCCGAAATCAAGTTCATCGCCGGAGATCCGATGAATCCGGCAACAAAAATGTTTTGCGGATGAGTGAAGAGATCGCGCGGCGAGGCGCACTGCTGCAGAAGCCCGTCCCTAAGGACGGCGACGCGGTCACCCATTGTCATCGCCTCGACCTGATCGTGCGTCACGTAGAGAGTCGTGATGCCCAATCGCTTTTGCAGGTCGGCAATTTGTGTCCTCGTCTGCACCCGCAACTTGGCGTCGAGATTAGAGAGCGGTTCATCCATTAAAAAGACATGCGGCTCGCGAACGATTGCGCGTCCCATCGCGACTCGCTGACGCTGACCTCCAGACAATTTTGCGGGCTTTCGATCCAGGTGATCGTTGAGGTCCAACAGCTGCGCGGCCTGCGCAACTCGCCGCGCTATCTCTGGCTTCGACACCTTTGTAATTTTCAGATGAAACCCAATATTCTCCGCCACCGTCATGTGCGGATATAGCGCATAATTTTGAAAGATCATGGCGATGTCGCGATCCTTGGGGGCGACGGCGGTGACATCACGGTCGCCGATGTGAATTGATCCGGCATCGACTGGCTCCAATCCGGCCAGCATTCGTAGCGTTGTCGATTTTCCGCAACCAGACGGTCCGACCAGGACTAGAAACTCGCCGTCATTGATGGTGAGATCAAGTTGATTGACTGCCGGTCGCTTGAGTCCGGGATAGTGCCGCGTTGCGCTCGAAAATCTGACGATTGACATTTTGATGCCGCCTTACCCTTTTCTCATTTGGAGGTTGTGAGGTTGATTGCCCGGCTCTGCGCTGTCGACGACGAGTAGGTTTGGCACCTGGCCCTGAAGAAGTTGATGCGCCGACTTCGAAATCTGCGAATCAATGACCAGGGTCCTGGCCCTATCCAGCGGGGCGATAGTGCACAATCCGGTGACATTCCATTTGGTGTGGTCGGCGATAACGACCAAGTGTGCGGTCGCGGCGACGTATGCGCGATTCGTCTCGGCCTCAAGCATGTTCGGTGTGGTGTAGCCGCCCCGTTCCGAGATCCCGTGGACTCCCATAAAAACAGTATCGAAGTGGAATGACTTCAGCATCTGCACCGCAACCGGGCCAACCAGCGCATCGCTCGGTGTGCGCACACCGCCGGTAAGCAAAACGGTACGGTCCGCCCGCGGAGATTGGTGAAAGAACTCGGCGATGCGCATACCATTAGTTACCACGGTTAGATCCGCGACATCGAGGAGCAGCGTCGCCAATCGATATGTCGTAGTTCCTGCGGTCAGCCCAATTGCGGTACCCGGGCGAACCATCTGTACGCAGACCTGGGCAATCGCAGTCTTTTCAGCGAGATTGCGCGCAAATTTTGCCTCGAATCCGGGCTCGCTCGTCGTCCGTTCGTCGCACATTGTTGCTCCGCCGTGAACTTTTTCGAGAGCGCCCAATTCATCGAGCGTGTCAAGGTCACGCCGCACCGTCATATCCGAAACGCCAAGAAGTTGCGCCAATTCACTTACTCGGACCGACCCTCGCGTGCGAACCTCGGCGATGATTATTTCATGGCGCCGCGCCGCAAGCGCTCTGGCATTTCCAAATTGATCTCGGGGACCGATGGTTGTGAC
>JBKJMC010000045.1:0-2754 GCA_046596615.1 Ilumatobacteraceae bacterium
CTCGGTATACGCCAGGGGTCAATGTCAAATTATTCAATTGGCCGTCGCCGTTAGGAAAGGTCTGATCGGGTGATCGGCCGGCGATGTCAACGTACGCGAGACCTAATGCCGTGTTGGCATTTGTGGTTGCGGCGTTTGCAGCGGTATACAAAGTTTTCGGCGCGGTTACGATGCCGGGCGGGAAGTTGCTGACCGCGAAACCGGTCGGTCCAGAGCCGACATCTCCGCCAGTAACGACAGTGTTTCCACTGTTGGTGATTGAGGTATTACCTAAAACTCCAAAATTGGCGGCTGTTCCAAGGTCGACCGGTGACGGTGAGTTAAACGCGGACGCCTCGTGTGATTGCAGCGAAAACAACAACAAAGGCGGAACGAACACTAACGAGAAGAACCTCTTGATGGCTTGTCTTTTCTTCATAACGAACCACTCCTCATGCATCCGACAAAGACTCCCTGAGAACCGCATAGTACCACCACATTCCTATTCGGTACGCAGGAACCGAAATAATGTATGTCAGGGCTATCGAATCTGGACCCATGTTTCGCCAACGTCCGTGCTCTTGTAGAGCTTGTTCCCCTCCGTAAGGGCATAGACGACACTCGGATTAATCATGCTAAATGTAATTAAGAGAACGATCTCTCTGTTGAATCCTTCGCTCACTTTCTTCCATGTCGTGCCAGAGTCAATGCTCTTTCCAAGGCCTCCGAGTTTCTCGCTAAAGGTTAAGAGAATCTTCGAATCCTGCGGATGAATCGCAACCGCTGAGACGAATCCACCCTGCAATGCTGGTGAGAGAGGTGTCCAGGTAACGCCCTGGTCTCTGCTTACCAACAAACCCTGTCCGTCTGTCGTGGCGGCAAATACGATGCTTTCGTCTTGCGTATCAGCGGCCAAGTAAAACGCCTGCAGATCGCTATTTACAACCACCCAACTATTGCCCCGATCACTGCTGCGTTGGAGACTGCCTTGGTAAGACCCATAGATGAGATTTGGATTGGCGCGGCTGATTGCCATCGTGTGGAAATCGACGGGTCCACCGACGCCATCTGAAACTGAATTCCATGTATAACCGCCGTCGTCGGATCTCTGGAAGCCGAGATTGCCGCCAGCGCTGGGATGACCGCTCGAAAACAGAACTTTTGCATCGGTAGGGTCCGGCGAGAATCCCATCAGGTCGTCTTCATTAGTGCCTACGCGATAGAGGTCTTTGTCATTGATGAGCACTAACAGACCCTGGTGGGTGGCAATGTAGAGTTTGATCGGGTCCTGCACATCTACGGCCAACCCGTGACTGTGTGTGATGGACTGTTCTGGAGTCAACTTGTTTGACGCAGCATCGTTGCTGTCACCGCCATTCTGCAGTGCCAACGGGACAAGTAGGCCGCCGATGAATACGACGGCAATGCCAATGGCTACCAACTTTTGAGATGTTTTAGCCATAGCAATACAATGGCATAGTTGGATGCCTGAGTGACATCTCGTAGCGATGGTTGGGGACAATTAGGTGAATGACGATCTTGGGCAAAATTCAAAAATTCGGTCGCGCCGCGGAAGGCGAATTGTCGCCAGCGTCATTGGCGTCTTCGGCACACTCGCACTCATCGTTGGCGCGCTGGGTTTCATAATATTGAGCTTTGTTGGCTCGAGCGCTGCTGCTTCATCAACCATGCGTTCTGCCTTGGCCAGCGGCGAAGTTCGCCGCGCGGTTGCCGAAGAGCTCGTCGACAAGTTGGAGGAGGGCGGAGACAACGGCGTGAAACTTGTCATCTTCGTGGCCCGTAGCAAGGTCGTCGATGCCGTGGCGGTGAGTCTTAGTGATGGCAAACTGCGAGGCGTTGCCGGCGACGCTGCCGCCACCGCGTACGGTGTTTTGGTCGATGGCAAGCCCCGGGCCTTCGTAAGTATTCAAGTGTTTGCCGACGCGGCATTTAGGGCAATCCGATTTGCGGACCCATTTGTATCTTTGGGCTTGTCGCCTCAGGTCGACCCGATCGAGATCTCTCGCAATGACGGCGATCCAAACCTTTCCGACATTCGCACCTGGACTGTAATTGCGACTGTGGCGTTATTGCTTGGAGGTGTGGCACTTTCGGCGATTTCCTGGTTCGTGAGTGTCGCGGGTAAGTGGACTCGACTTCGACGACTTGGCATTCGTCTTGCTGTCGGCGGCGCAGGCCTTGTGGCGTTGGCTTACCTGGCACGCATTGCCTCCTTCGGCACTGATGGCAACGGCCGCATTGCCAAAGCGCTGGTGTCGTATTCCACGGACCGACTGCTGCGATGGTCGTTTGCGCTCGTCGCCCTCGGAGTGGTCGCGGCCGTGATCGGCGTTATCGGTCTAAAAAGTCGCGCGAAGAGTCTCGGTGTTGCCGTCGACGCTTAGGACTTGCCCTGAGACGAAGCGGGCAGCAGGTGAGGCCAAGTACACGACCGTCTTGCCGATGTCGGTTGCGTCGATGAACGAACCCATTGATACTTGTCGTTCGTATCCACGGCGCAAATCCTCTTGAGTTAAGCCAAGTGCCGCTGCCTCGCGCTCGATAACGCCATCCATGCGGCCCCCGCCGACGGAACCTGGGCAGATCGCATTCACGCGGATACCCTCGGCGCCTAACTCCATCGCCCAAGTTTTAGTCATGCCGATCACGCCCCACTTGGCGGCGACATATGGTGACCGCAACGGGTAACCAAAGAGTCCGGCCGTGGAAGAGATATTGACGATCGAGCCCTTGCGCTCGCGCAACATTGGCACG
>JBKJMC010000138.1:0-3649 GCA_046596615.1 Ilumatobacteraceae bacterium
CGACTAACTAGCCAAAGACCGCGCCTGGTTCATTCAGGAAATCTACGGTGTTAGCCTTTTGCAATGGAGGATCGCGAGTATTCAAGGTGGTTGTGGTTGGTGTTCTTGATACCGCCGGCCGCGGCGATACTTACCAATCTTTCGGCGCCTGATCCGCACGGTCATTGGACCGAACATTTAACATCTGCGGGTCTAAAAAGCGTTCAACTCATACTTTTAGTAGTTCTGGTGGCGATGCTCGGATGGCGAAAATTGGGAGTGCCCCTGCTGATTGCTGGTGCAGTAATAGCAATTGGCATCGTCTATCAAGTGGTTGGCGATTATCAAGTTGCAGATTCAATTTGGCGAACACCTGGCGATCCCGGATTCGGGTTCGGATACGCAGCTGGTCACGACACGACTGGATTCGGAGACCTAATCGTGTTGGTCGGTGGTTTTGCATTTGTCGTCTTCGCCGGTGCAACCCGCCGGGTGCGAGCCAGATATGCCGTTATTGGGGTGGTCATGTTGATTATCCCTCCACCGTTCTTTTGGCCTGCGGCCGGAGTTCTAATGCTTGCGGTCCTTGGGCTCACTTCTGGGTCTCGCCTGAGGCGGTCTCGTTCGGAGACGAGCTGAGAATTGGAGCCGGGTCTCAGGATTGAACTGAGGACCTACGCATTACAAGTGCGTTGCTCTACCACTGAGCTAACCCGGCGTGCACGCTGACGCGCGACCTATATATTACGCCATTTTCGCAGCAATCACTCTGGCGCTGATCGTCCGTCTGGTGCGCGCCGCGCACGCACTACTTCATAAGTCGCCAGGGCAGTAGCAACTGAAACATTGAGCGATGACAGCGCGCCGAACATCGGGATGCTGACCAACACATCGCAGCGCTCGCGAACAAGCCTTGACAATCCTGCACCTTCGGCGCCTAGAACTATGCAAACTGATTCTCTTACAAGCGAGCCCATCTCGAAGATGCTGCGGTCGGCAGAGTCGTCAAGGCCGATGACCCACACGCCGGAGTCTTTCATCTGCTTAAGCGCCGTTGGTAAACCACCGACAACGCACATCGGCACATATTCGGCCGCGCCCGCGGCGGACTTAGCGGCGGTTGGGGTGATGTGCACAGCGCGGTGTCGTGGCAAGACGACAGCCGTTACGCCGGCACCATCGCAACAACGCAAGATTGCCCCGAGGTTGCCGGGGTCTGTTACACCGTCAACCGCAACGAAAAATTGTGGCGACTTGGTATCGCGCAGCAACTCGGCGAGATCAAACTCTGCAATTGGTTCGGCCTTAGCGAGGATGCCTTGAGGCGCTTCGCTGCGAGCATCGCGGTCGATGTCCTTACGCTTTACGCGGCGAAGTGGCACTCGCTGCGCAGATGCGAGATCGACGATGTCGTCAATAACCTGATTGTCTTCGAGATCGTCCGACACCCAGATCTCGAGCACGCGGCGTTTTTGCGCGATTAACAGCTCGCGCACGGCCTGACGACCTTCGATCTGAGATCCACCAATTCCGTGGTCGGTCGTGTACGCGGTTCGCGCTCGATCGACTCCGCGAATGCCCTTCGCCGCGCCCGGTCGCACAGCTGGTCGCGCACCGCGAGGTGCGGGCGCACCCGACCTACCGCGAGCAGGACTCGCCGCAGATTTACTTCGCGATGCGGGCGCACCCGACTTGTTCTTGCCAGGATGCCCAGTGCCTGTTCTGCCGCGCTCTGGGCGAGCGCGAGTCGGCCGACCTGCCGCCTTGCCACCGCGCGGCGGCTTGCGACCACCCCCGCCCCCTCGCGCCATTAGTTACCAGCCTTCATTAGTTGAACTACTGCGACCGACCAACAGGCGATGCCCTCGCCGCGACCGAGCGCGCCCAAACTTTCGGCGCGGCGACCTTTGACGGTGACGCCAGCACCAACGGCATCGCTGAGTCGCCGTTGCATTGCGTCACGGTGCGGCGCAAGTTTGGGTTGTTCGCAGACCACGCTGCAGTCGACGTTGCCGATCTCGAAACCAGCATCGCGCACCATCTGCGCAACCTTTTGCAACAACAGAATTGAGTCGGCGTTGTTCCACTTCGGATCCGTGTCAGGAAAGTGCTGGCCGATGTCGCCAAGCCCGGCCGCACCCAATAGCGCATCGGCGGCCGAGTGCGCGACGACATCGGCGTCGCTGTGTCCGAGTAGGCCACGCTCGCCAACAAATTCGACGCCGCCGAGGACCAACTTGCGATCACCGACCGAGGCGTCGACAAATTTGTGGATATCAAAACCTTGGCCGACGCGCACAGATATTGTCATCGCTGAATTCTTACACTTCGCTGCGCGCCGCAGCACGAGCCCATTCAAGATCTTCTGGCGTCGTCAGCTTGCGGTTGAGTGCCTCGCCCGGCACTACCACTACCCGCTTGCCAATTGCCTCGACGAGTAGCGCATCATCGGTGCCCTCTGGTTCTGACAAGTGAGCCAAACGCAGCACGCTGGCGCGAAATGCCTGCGGCGTCTGCACCGCCACGAGGCTGTCACGATTCGGCGTCGAGATCACGACGTTGTGGGCATCGACCTGCTTGATCGTGTCGGTTACGGCCAGGGCCGGCACTGCGCCGTCTGCACCGCCACGCACAGCGGCAACAACTTCTCTGAATAAATGCTCGCTGGCAAATGGCCGCGCGGCATCGTGCACGCAAATAATTGTTGCCTCCACGGGCACTGCTGCGAGGCCGCGTCGCACCGATTCACTGCGAGTCGCCCCACCAACGACGCCACCCTCGCGCGCAGCCTCATCCGCCGGCAGAACAACGACAACGCCGGCACTAACCGAATGGGCCGCGGCGACCGACCAATCGAGAACCCTTTGATCCCCCACCATTGCAAACTGCTTGGGCCCGCCAAAGCGCGCGCCAGACCCCGCTGCCACCACAACTGTCCAAACAATTTCATTGGCAGTAGTTGGCATACCCATTTAGGGTAGTACCGTTATTATTCGCATGACACACGAAGCAATTCTCTCGCAAACGGCATTTTTCGCCGAAACTCCAGCCGATGTACTCAGCGCCATCAGCGCGCAGGCCCAAGTACGCACACTGCAGCGCGGCGACGTGTTGTTCAACGAGGGCGATACGCCGGACGCGCTGTTCGTCGTGCTCAGCGGCCGCATTGCGATCGCCATTGGTAACAAGCCCTTAGACAGTCGCGAAAGCATGCTCGCGCTAATGGAGACTGGCGACTTATTTGGCGAACTGGGCATGCTCGACGATGGCCCGCGCAGCGCAATGGCCCGCGCGATTGAGACTTCATCAGTGCTGCGAATTGCCTACGCGCCCGTTCTCGAACAGATCAAATCCGCGCCAAACATGTTGTGGGGCGTAATCAAGTTGCTCGCCTCGCGTCTTCGCGTGATGGATGAGGTGCTCGCCGATAGCGTCTTTCTCGACGTCACCGGCCGCACAGCAAAGAGGCTGCTCGAACTTTCGTCTGGCAAGGACGAGTTTGTTCTGCCAGTAACGCAAGAAGAGTTGGCTGGCATGGTCGGCGCGTCACGCGAGCGCGTGAACAAAGCGATCGCCAGTTTCATTCGTTTGGGTTGGCTCGAGCAGCACGACCGGCAGTACAAAATCTTGATGCGTGAGCGTCTCTCGGTTCGCTCCAGTTAACTTTTCA
>JBKJMC010000157.1:0-4280 GCA_046596615.1 Ilumatobacteraceae bacterium
GCCAAGGACAAAGTCGATCCGCACCTCGACGTGTGGCGCGACTACGTGAAACGGTTGGGCAAGAACGTCCGAACCGGGATCTGGCACGAGACCTTCCTCGTGCGTGACGGCGAGTACGAGACGATTTACGGCAACTCCAGACCTCGTGGCCTCGGCAAGGCCACCAGGCTCGTGCCCGTGGCAGATTCAGTTGGCGCCCGCCACCGCTTGCGCGCCGCAGTAAAGGGATCCGAAGTCACCAACTGACGATGACTTTTCCTTGGGCATGTCCTTCGCCCAAATATCGGAAAGCGTCGGCAGTTTTACTCATCTCGAAACACCTGTCGACAATCGGCGTTACTTTGCCTGACTCAAAGAACTCTCGCATGACATTTAGATCCGCGCGATTCAACTTGGCGATAAAGAACATTACTTTTCGCTTACTGCCCAAAGCCGCCAAGCGCACCTTGAGGAGGTGACTGAGCGGCCCAAGGAGACTCTTACCCTTCGGCGCCCCGACCATTACGAGGGTCGCCTTCGGGTTGAGCACGCGTCGCAATTGTGCCCACGACTTGCTTCCAGCATTATCGAGAATTAGGTCATATCGCTTTTCTCCTTTGGTGAAGTCCTCCTCGTTGTAGTCGATGACATAATCGGCGCCTAGCGAACGCACGAGTTCGATATTTCTCGTGCTGCATACGCCGGTTACCTCTGCGCCGAGAGCCTTAGCGATCTGCACGGCAAACGTGCCTACGCCACCTGACGCACCGTTGATCAGAACTTTTTGCCCAGGCTGAAGATTCCCCTTGTCGCGTAGCCCTTGCAGCGCGGTGAGCGCGGCAACTGGCACCGCCGCCGCCTGCTCAAACGTCATGTTGGTCGGCTTCAAGACGACCGCGTCGCGAACGCACAAGTACTCGGCGAGCGCTCCGCTCCTCGCGCCAAACACCTCATCACCGGGTCGAAAATCATCGACATCTCTCCCGACCGCTTCGACCGTCCCGGCGAAGTCGGTTCCCAACCTGTTGCTCTTTGGTTTGCGTAGACCGGCCTGCGTGCGAGCAATGTATGGCTTGCCGGTCAAGACGTACCAGTCCGCAGGGTTAATCGACGCGGCGCGAACCCGCACCAACACGCCATCGTCCGTGAGGTCTGGCTTATCAACTTCCTCAAATTTCAAAACTTCGGGTGGGCCATATGTGTTGCGAACTGCTGCTCTCATGTGTTGTTTTCCTTTTCTCGGTCGCTGTTAACAATCAAGACCACGTTTCCAGTCTTTTGCTCTGTCTCGACGTACTTTGTTGCGTCGACGACCTGCTCTAACGGGTAGCGCCGATCGATGACCGCCCTGAACTCGCCAGCCTCGAAAAGTTCTTTGAGGAAGAGTACGTCCTTCTTCGTGTAACTGGGGATGGGGAACAATACTCTTTTGATCGAGAGCCGCGATGTGAAAAGCGCGAGCAGTGGGTTCTGGCCCATGAAGCCAAGATCGGTCGACATGTAGATACC
Source organism: Ilumatobacteraceae bacterium (assembly GCA_046596615.1). Taxonomy (GTDB): domain Bacteria; phylum Actinomycetota; class Acidimicrobiia; order Acidimicrobiales; family Ilumatobacteraceae; genus UBA3006. The sequence goes on from JBKJMC010000157.1 coordinate 1,489, forward strand.
ACCCTTTATCAGCAGCCGCCGGCATCTCCTGAACGAACTCTTGCCGACTGCGTCGTACACGACGTGGTATTTTGCGCCCGTCGCGGTGAAGTCATTTTGCGTGTAGTCGATCACCTCGTCTGCACCGAGCGATCGCACAAGTTCAACATTCTTGGTGTTGCACACCGCGGTGACGTGGGCGCCGAGGTGCTTCGCCAGCTGCACGCCCGCAGTGCCGATTGACCCGGACGCGCCGTAAATGAGGATGCGCTGGCCGATCTGAAGATTCGCCCTGCGCAAGTAGCTGAGAGCCAGAATCGCCCCGTCGCACACAGCCGCGCCTTCGTCAAAAGTCATGGCCGACGGCATCACCGCCAATGCGGCGCGCTCCCGCACGCAGACGTATTCGGCATGTGCGCCGAAATGGTTGGCGTTTACACCGAACACGCGATCACCGACGCTGAACTGGGTGACGGCGCTGCCAACTGTCTCGACCACTCCGGCTAATTCGGTGCCGAGGATTTTTTTCTTCGGTCGGAACAGACCACTGAAGGCTCGCACGAGGAGGGGTTTGCCGGCGCGGAAACCACTGTCGGTGCGATTGACGGTGGTGGAGTAGATCTTGATCAGCACCTCGTCGTCTTTGGGTTGCGGTCGCGCCACTTCTGCTATGTGTAAAACGTCCGGCGTCCCGTAATTGTTATGTATTACCGCTTTCATCTGCTCACTTCCTTTTCTGTGCTGGTTGTGGGCGACGAATTGGCCCGCTTTGCTTCCAAGCCCGACCCGCCCTGAACAGCTCCGCCGGCTTGCCCCCGGTCGCGCCAGATGAAGCGCGGCGCCCGGTGGGGATTACCCACCCATCTTCTTCGGCGACGCTTCGGCGAAAGTTGGCGCCGTCGAGCCGCACACCCCAGATGGCCTCATATACGGATCGCAACTCGGCCAGCGTAAATGTCGTGCTGACGAAAGTAGATGCAAGACCCGTGGCCGCGAGGTCGACGCGCACTCGCTCGACGGCATCTTCGACAATCTGCAGATGGTCGAATGCCAACTCGATTTTCTCATTGAGCACATCGGCCACTGGAACCAACTGGGCGTGTGCCGCATCGGTGCCAGCAAAGATTGCCCCGACGTCGCGCACTACGGCAAAGTAGGCAACCGTCACGACGTTCATTCTCGGGTCGCGGTCTGGGTCGCCGTAGGCGCCGAACTGGGTCAGCACGGTGGCTACCTCGACGCCTGTTTCTTCGACTAACTCGCGCTTGGCTGCGTCGTCCAATGTCTCAGTCGGAAGTTTAAAACCACCTGGAATTGCCCACATTCCTTCAAAAGGGGCAATTCCACGGCGTATCAGCAACACGTGCAGTGATCCTTCAAACATTGTGAAAACCACCACGTCAACTGTTACTGCGAACGGGGGAAACTTCGCCGAGTCGTAACCTGGCGGCGGCGCTGCGTTTCGTTTAGTTCGTGTCGTCATGACTCTTACCATAGCCGATGGTTAGGGTATTGTCAACCCAAACCGATTTCACAATGCAGGTCGCGGATGCCAGAGTGCACGCGAATCTGGCATATATTTGAGGTCAGGATCGTATGAAGTTCGCCCCCATTTCCGATCGCCTAGTCGGGCTCGGCGCCGCCAAGTGGGCCGTGCATGTCGAGGGCCTGCACCGCGCCAGCCTCGGCCAACCTGTCATCCTCTTGTCAATCGGAGAACCAGACTTGCCGCCGCCCGCGAGCGTGATCGAGCGCGCCGCCAACTCGATGCGCAGTGGCCGCACGCGTTACTCAGCCGGTCAGGGTGAACCGGAGACCCTTCGCGCGATCGCCGCGCACCTGACACGACGATCTGGCATCGAAGTCTCGCCCGATCAGGTTCTATACACCGCCGGCACGCAAAACGGTTTGTGCACGGCGCTGCTTACCCTCGTGCATGGCGGCGACGAAGTGTTGGTGCCAGACCCTTACTACGCGACATACGAAGGATTGGTGGCCGCCTCGGGCGCGACCTTCGTGCCGGTGCCGACATTGCCAGAGCACGCCTTTCATGTCACCGCCGCAGCGATTGAAAATGCAGTCACGCCGCGCACTCGCGTGTTGCTCTTGAACACGCCTAGCAACCCGACGGGCGCAGTGCTTTCGGTGCACGAAGTCGACGCGATCGGCGAGGTCTGCGAGCGCCACGACCTGTGGATCATCTGCGATGAGGTCTATGCCGACATCACCTTTGACGCGCCGTTTTGTTCGCCATTCGATCGCCCGCAGCTGCGGCACCGCACGCTGGCCGTCTCGTCAATTTCTAAATCGCACGGGCTGCCAGGTTTTCGCGCCGGATGGGTGGCGAGCCCCGCCGAGGTCACTCCCCGACTAACGCTCGTGGCAGAGGCGATGCTGTTCGGGTCGCAGCCGTTCATCCAAGACGCGCTCATCGTGGCATTAAGCGAGACGCATCCGGAAGTAACTCGACTTAGAGATGCGTTTCGCGAGCGAGCGCACGCCCTGGTTAATGCGTTCGAGGGATCAACCTCAGTCACCGCGCGCATGCCAGAAGGCGGCATGTTCATCATGTGCGATATTCGCGCGACCGGGCTAACAGGCGAACAGTTTGCGTGGCGATTGATTGAGGACGAGGGTGTCGTCGTGATGCCCGGCGAGAGTTTCGGCATCGGCGGTGCTGGGCACATTCGCATTGCGCTGACAGTCGACTCGAGCATTCTGGTTGAGGCATGCACTCGCATTCGCCGGCTCGCCGCCAAAATTGTCGAGGAAAGGTCATGACCAAGATGCGCGTCGGCGAAGCGATCATCGAT
>JBKJMC010000181.1:0-2577 GCA_046596615.1 Ilumatobacteraceae bacterium
GCCCACAACGCAGCAAGACCGCCAACAGTTGCCATGGTGATGCTTCGAGCAACGGGGGCTCGTTCTAGATCACTCGCTTCGCGTCTGGTAGCGGGTGGGCGAACTATCGCCATCAAATTGCCGACACACATTGCTGCACCAAGTGCAAGCACTAGCCAGGCGAGTAAATCTTGGCCAAGAAACATTCGACGAACTTCTAATTACGCCGTGCGGAATCGGCAAAACTGTCACTGGCCATGTTTTCAAAGCGGGTATAGGCCGCCAACCAAGCCAGTCGCGCCTTACCAATTGGTCCGGCACGGTGCTTAGCAATGCTCACCTCAGCCAGTCCCTTCAAGTTGGGATCGGGGTCGTATTCCTCGTCTCGATAGAGAAACATCACCACGTCAGCGTCTTGTTCTAGGGCACCAGACTCACGCAGGTCCGAGAGCAACGGGTGCTTATCGGAGCGCGATTCAAGACCACGGCTCAATTGGCTGAGAGCAAGCACGGGAACATTAAATTCGCGCGCCAGCAATTTTAGTTTTCGACTGATCTCGCTAACTTCGAGTTGCCGATTTTCGGGTCGACTTTCGCCGCCCATCAGTTGCAGGTAGTCAATTACTATCAGTCCAAGTCCACCTTCACGGCTATATGTACGACGTGCCTTGGCTCGAATCTGACCAACCGAGGTGCCTGCACTGTCATCGATGATGAGCGGAACATCAAGTCGTCCAACAGCATGACCAATCTTGGTCCAGTCATTTGGAGTTGGGCGTCCGGTACGCAGGACCACCGAATCAACTCTGGCTTCACTGGCAAGAATGCGCTGGGCAAGTTCGGCCTTGCCCATTTCAAGTGAGAAGAAAAGAACGGGAAGGTTTGTGGTCTGAGCGACATGTACGGCGATTCCCAGGGCAAATGCGCTCTTTCCCATTCCAGGTCGGGCCCCAACAATATTTAACGTTCCAGGCTGAAAACCTAAGAGCACTTTGTCTAGTTCGGTAAATCCGGTCGGCACACCAGTGAGTGCGTCTTTATTGTTGAATCGATCTTCCAGCTTCTCCATCGTTTCGTTGATGAGAAGTCCAACCCGCTCTGAATTATCACCGGTTTCACTCTCCGAGATGTCAAAAATTCGACTCTCGGCATCGTCTACCGCCTTATCAACATCATCTGGTTCGCTGTAGGCGATTTCTGCAATATCGCCGGCCGCACCAATGAGTCGACGCAATCGGGCCGTATCACGAACAATTTTCGCATAACGTTCGGCGCTAGTGATTGCTGGTGTCGAGTTTTGTAGCGACAACAAGAGATCGAGACCACCAATACCTTCGAGTAAACCCGCTCGGCGCAATTCATCGGCAACCGTTACGGGGTCGACCGGTTCACCGGCGGTGTTGAGTGCTCGAATTGCGTCATAAATATGTTGGTGCGAAGGTTTGTAAAACTCTTCAGAGCGCACGCCGCGCTCGAGTGCCACGCCAACCGCTTCGCGCGACAACAACATTGCGCCCAATAACGAGGCCTCGGCGTCGAGGTTGTGCGGGGGCACGCGTTGGGTGCTGCGTTGCGCAGCACGTGACTCGCCGCGTGGTTGATCGGCACCAGACATGGCTCTACCTTGCCCGATGCAGCCTGTGCATCGCTAGAGGTATAACCCTGTGAATTGGCTGGGGAAAACTAATTACAGCGCGACTACGGAAAGCTTGATTGTGGCCTCAACGTCTGTGAATAGACCAACAGTTACTGAATGCTCGCCGATGTTGCGCAATGGCTCGGCAATAACGATCTGCTTGCGATCAATTTTGATGCCAGCCTGGCTTAAGACCGCGTCGGCGATCTCTGCTGGCGAGACAGAACCGAACAGGCGGCCTTCCTTGCCAACTTTTGCCGCGACCGTGAAAGTGCTTTGCATCAACTTGGTGCTCAGGGCCTGGGCCTCATTGCGCCCAGCGCTTTCGCGTTGGTCGCGAGCCTTGCGCATCACCTCTGCTTGTACAACGGCACCATTAGATGCCTCGATGGCCAAGCCCTTTGGGAGCAAGAAGTTGCGGGCATGCCCACCGGACACAGTGATGATGTCGCCACGACGGCCGACACCAGCAATATCTGAACGCAGTAATACTTTCATGACTTAGGCCTCCGGCGTAATTGTTACTTCGGCCGTGACGGCGTCGGCAACTGTACTGGTGAGTGGAACATCGGTGGTCGTTGTAGCAGTAGTGGTTGCACTGCGCGACGGCGTCGGCTTCTTGTTGCCCTTGTATGGGCGACCACCCGAATAACCGCCGTCGTCGTCATCGCGGTCGTCACCACGGCGCGGCGCACGGTTGGCGGCCACGCGCTTGGTGTATGGCAAGAGCGCCATTTCGCGGGCGTTTTTGACCGCCAAGGCGACGTCACGCTGCTGCTGAACGGTATTACCGTTCATGCGACGGGCGCGCAACTTAGAGCGATCAGACATGAAACGCTGCAACAAGTTGACATCTTTATAGTCGATGAAGTCACTCTTCTCTTTGCCCAAAATATTTGGACGCTTCTTGTATTTGCGAAGTGCCGCCTTGGCTGCACGAGCCTTATTTTTTTTACTTGTCA
>JBKJMC010000258.1:0-16046 GCA_046596615.1 Ilumatobacteraceae bacterium
CTTGTTCACCAACCCAGACGCGGTGCAACCAGTGCAATTGCAGGACGAGATGGAGCGCTCGTTCCTCGACTACGCGATGTCGGTGATTATGTCGCGAGCCTTGCCAGATGTTCGCGACGGTCTTAAACCGGTGCACCGCCGCATCATCTGGGACATGGATCAGCAGGGGTTTCGTCCCGACCGACCGTTCGTCAAGTGCGCCCGCGTTACCGGCGACACGATGGCGCGTTACCACCCGCACGGCGACGGAGCGATCTACGACGCCCTGGTGCGCATGGCTCAGCCGTTTTCGCTGCGCCACCCCCTGATCGATTTTCACGGCAATTACGGTTCACCAGACTTCGGCCCCGCCGCGAGCCGTTACACCGAGTCACGCCTGCATCCGCTGGCGATGCAATTGCTTGCCGACATCGACGAAGACACCGTCGACCTAATCGCCACCTACGACGGCACCGCGGAGGAGCCAATCGTGTTGCCGGCGCGGTTTCCAAACTTATTGGTAAACGGCAGTCAGGGCATCGCCGTTGGCATGGCCACCAGCATTCCGCCGCACAACCTCGGCGAAGTCATCGATGCCTCGCTGCACCTGCTAGAAAACCCAGATGCCACGCCAAATGATTTGATGAAGTTCGTCAAAGGTCCCGACTTTCCGACTGGCGGCTTGATCTTGGGTCGCGGCGGCATTCAAGACGCCTACCGCACTGGCCGTGGCAGCATCAAAACGCGCGCCAAGGTGGCCATCGAAGAGGGTCGCCGCGGGCAAATGCAAATTGTTGTTACCCAGTTGCCGTATCAAACCAGTTGCTCGGCGATCGCGGCGCGCATTCAAGAACTTGTCGACGGCGGCAACCTCGATGGCATCGCCGATGTTAACGACAACTCATCTGGCGGCGAGACAAACTTGATCATCACGCTCAAGCGCGACGCCAACTCAAATGTGGTGATGAACAACCTTTTCAAACTGACGCAACTTCAAAGCAGTTTCCCCGTCAACATGGTGGCGCTAGTCAAGGGAGTGCCCCGAACCCTGAACCTGCGCGACGCGCTTGTCGGCTACATCGATCACCAGGTCGAGGTCATCACGCGGCGCTCGAAGTATCGCCTGCAACGCGCGGTCGATCGCAACCATATTCTCGAAGGCCGCCTCAAGGCCCTCAACGTCATCGACGAGATCATCAAATTGATTCGCGCCAGCGACGACGCCAACTCGGCCAAAGCCGAGCTGATGGGCAAGAAGTACGGCTTCAGCGAACGCCAGGCGATCGACATTCTCGATATGCAGTTGCGCCAATTGACACGCCTGTCGCGAATCGATCTCGAGACCGAACAAAAAGACGTTTCGGCGCGAATGAAGGAATTGCAGTCAATTCTCGACTCCGACACCAAGCTGCGCGGCGTGATCGCCAAAGAACTCGGTGCGGTGCGCGATGCATTTGCCACGCCGCGGGTCTGCCAGATCACCCATGACGTCGGCGAGATGAGTGTCGAAGCCTTGATTGACGGCAAGGAACTAGTGATCGTGATGACCGAAGCCCAATATGTCAAGGCCGTAAGCGCCGATTCATTCCGCACCCAGGGCCGAGGTGGCCGCGGTGTCAGCGGCGCCAAACTCAAAACTGACGACATCGTGCGTCGCGTGATCTTCACCACATCGCACGCCTTTTTGTTGTTCTTCTCGAATCGTGGTCGCGTCTATCGCTTGCGCGCGCTCGAAATTCCCGAGCGTGAGCGCACAGCCAAAGGCATGCCGATCGTGAACTTGCTGCCCCTGCAGCCGGGCGAGACGATTCAGGCGATCATCGACACCCGCGAGTTTCCGGGCGAGCGCTTCCTGTTCTTCACGACCAAGCAGGGACAAGTTAAAAAGACCGCCTTTAACGAGTACGACTCGAGCCGCCGCGATGGCCTGATCGCTCTGAAGTTGCGCCCGAAAGACGAGCTGGTTCGCGTGATCGAAACTTCGGGCAGCGACGACGTGTTCATGGTCAGCAAGGGCGGCCAAACAATTCGCTTCGCAGAAAAACTCGTGCGCCCAATGGGTCGCTCGGCCGCGGGCGTGCGCGGCATGAAATTGCGCAGCAGCGACGAGGTCGTATCGGTTGATGTGGCCCGCGACGATTCGTCGATCTTGCTGATCACCGAATCGGGATACGGCAAGCGCACGCAACTCAGCAATTTTGCGCGCAAGGGTCGCGGAGGCATGGGCATGATCGGCATCAAGTTGACCGGCAAGAAAGGCCGAGTCGTTGCCGCGTTCATGGTTGGAATCGAAGACGAGATCGTTGCCGTGTCATCTGGCGGCACAACGATTCGTACTCCAGTGCGAGAAATTTCTAGTCAAGGTCGCGCCGCCACGGGCGTGCGCGTAATGAGCCTTGACGCAGGGCAAGTCGTGGCGTCTGTCGCCTTGATCTTGTCCAGCGACGAAGCCTGACGAACTCGCCAAACTTCGAGCGGGGCAACGCAGTGTTGTCTCTTGCTGTTTCGCTGGCCGTCGCGTCGGTTCTGCTGCTGGCACTGTCGTCGTTTTCGCAGCGGCTCATCAACAATTCGCGCGTTCAAGATATTGCTGACGCCGCCGCACTGGCAGGCGTTGTAGGCGGCGAGCAAAGCGCGCGCCAAGTCGCCGCCGCCAATGGCGCCACCTTGTGCGGGTTCAAACAAACTTCAACAAATGTCGCCGCTCGCGCATGCCTCGGGCTCGGCGCCGCGTGGTCATACGCGCGCAGTCAACAACTATCCCAATTGCCTACACTTGTAGAGTGACTACTTCTTCGGCGAGTCAGCGGCGTGTGCGTCGAGTTACCCGCGTGATTCGCGATATCGATCCATGGAGCACATTTAAGGTGGGTCTTCTATTTCACTTCGTTCTCTACCTCGTGGCCCTAGTCTCTGCGGTGCTGCTGTGGAGCGTCGCTTCGGCAACAGGCACCGTCGACAACATTGAGCGCTTCATGGAGTCGTTCGGTTGGGATTCATTTACTTTTAACGGCTGGAGTCTGTTTCGTAGCGTCGCCGTGCTCGGGGTGCTGTTGGCGGTTCTATTGACCGGCGTGTTGGTTCTTGCTGTAACGGCGTTTAACCTAATTGCCGATCTCGTTGGAGGCATTCAAGTTTCCGTACTTGAGCACGAAGTGGTCGCAGCCTCGGTTGAGGTAGAGCCAAAGCGGCAGTAGGCTTTCTCGTTCCCGTAGCAATCACGGGGCTATAGCTCAGTTGGTTAGAGCGCATCCCTGATAAGGATGAGGTCTCAAGTTCGATTCTTGATAGCCCCACTGTTGGACTCTATTCATCCGTAACTTCAGTCGCTGCTGGTAACGATCCAACTCGAACCCTTGGCGGTCTCGAGAGCTATTAAAATTTGGGAAGAACCTGATTGTTATTGAAGGCAGACTCGAGCACCGTCCGCAGATCGGAAAAACTAGTTGTCTCGGGCTTGTCGATGTGGCGCGAGCTAAATCGTCGTAGATCCTTGAGCCCACTGCCTGTCAGAATCGCCAAGGGTCGATCGGAACTAGTTAGGCGACCTGCACGAAAATCATTAATAATTCCTGCGACCGCCAATGCTGATGCGGGCTCAACGAACACTCCTTCTTGCTGTGCCAATAAATCCTGCATATGCCACGCCTCTTCATCGGTAACCAAGCAACCCCAGCCGTCGGTGTTGCGAACTGCGTCGGCTGCTCGCAGTCCGTCGGGAGGAGAGGGAAGTTGGAGGCCCGAAATATTGGACTGACACTTTTCAATGTGAGGTGATGAAATCTCGTCATTTATAAACTGTGCTATTGGTCCGCAACCAAGCGGCTGGGCACAGATCACTTTGGAAGTTTTGTTGGTTCGTTGGCTCATGCCGCGGGCGATGGCTACAAGGAGACCCCCTCCACCCGTAGGAACATAAATATGGGTGAATTCCCCTTGTGCGGAGAGTTCGGTTCCGATAGTTTCTGCGCCCGCCATGCCCTCTGGGTTGTAACGATAGGCGGTCACTGAAAGCTTCAAATTGAACTCCGTGGCTAGAACCTTGATCTTGTCCATCTCTGGCATCCCGAGGTTTGACATAGGCAGAAGTCTCGTGCCGTAAGGAATGATTGATTGAAGTTTTTCCTTTGGGGCATCTGCTGCGACACAGAGAAAGCCTTGGAGTCCGGCGCGTGCCCCATACGCAGACATTGATGCGCCTCCGTTACCAGACGATGTGCCTATCCAACCACGGTTGCCACATCGCACTGCATCTTGAATGGTTTCGACGGCAATGCGGTCCTTGTATGAACCAGTGGGATTGATCCACTCTGCCTTGGCGAAGACTTCCGGGAGCCCGAACCTATGAGCGATTGATCGTAACGAGAGCACCGGCGTATGTCCCTCGCCAAGGCTGAGAGCGTCTGAGCCAATCATGTTTTTTGGTCACCAACTGCGACAATACAAATAGTGTCGCCAGCGGCTACGTGAGCATCTCGGCGCAACAGCATGATGTATCCCTCGCGCTCTGCCTTTACTGTTTTCAAGACATCGCCATCAATATCAACAATGTCAGCAATGATGGATTCTTCTGTCACGTATTCTCCGGCAGCAACTCTTGTAACCATGTAGCCGTCCATTGGCGCGGCCATGCCTGCGTCAGTATTTCCATCACCTCGCACATTTGCCGTCTGGTACGTAGCGGGAGGGGCGTCTGTCAACATGTTGAGGTCGTGCAGCACACGGCGAACGCCATCTAGATAACCCTGAAAATCTGCTCGTCGGATGGATCGTCCACCGTGACCTTCAACGTAGATTGCTGGTATTTTAAGGTCGTAGGCAGTGGTGAGTGAACGTCCAAGCCCTGGGGACGCATCATGAAGCCATGTAAATTGTGCGCAGAATACTTCGGCAAGGCGCTGAGACTGGGCAGCCATCTGATCCGAGCCACCGTTAAAGCCGCAAAGGAACGGCATTTCGAAGTTTGATCCTGCTGAGTGCAGATCGATAAGCAGGTCACTTCCACGGATTACTTGTTCAGTGATTATGTGTGCAATTTTTTGCGTTGGTGAACCCTGATGATCTCCAGGGAAGATGCGGGCAAGGTTTTTGCCGTCGGCCGGACTTTCACGAGTGCATGAATTCCAAGCGGCTGGATGAGCCGGCGATGCGACCCTGACCTCTCCGGCCACGAGGTCCAAGGCGAGGCTTTTGGCAAGGGCGTTTGCTGCAATAACTCCTTCATATTCATCACCATGTACGCCACCAAGAATCGCCACGATCGGGCCGTCATGTAGTGCGGTAATTATGCGTATTTCAGGGAGTTCGGCTTGCATTAGAGGTGACTATGGAGTCGTAATTACAACTGATTGCTGTTCGCCAAGCCCATCAATGGCGAGACGCATCTGGTCGCCAGGCTTTAGGTAACGAGGAGGACGAAGTCCGAGTCCAACTCCTGCGGGTGTTCCAGTATTAATAATATCGCCTGGTTCCAGGACCATGAATTGACTTACGTACCACACCAAATGGTTTACTGAAAAAATCATGTCCGAGGTACTCTCGTCTTGGAGTCGTTCGGTGTTGATGTCGAGTGTCATCCTTAGGTTCTGTGGATCTAAAATTTCGTCGGATGTGACCAACCAGGGCCCGAGCGGGTTGAATGTGGCACAGGATTTCCCCTTATCCCATTGGCCACCACGCTCCAATTGAAACTCGCGCTCGGAAACGTCGTTAGAGATTGCGTATCCGGCGATGAATTTGGTCGCGTCATCTGGACTATTGAGATAGGACGCCGTTGAATTTATCGCCACAGCAAGCTCGATTTCCCAGTCCGTTTTTTGTGATTTTCGTGGAATCATCACATCGTCGTTGGGCCCGATCATGGTGTTCGAAGCCTTCATAAAAATAATTGGCTCGCCCGGAATATCCATTCCAGATTCGATGGCATGATTTCGGTAATTTAGGCCGATACACACGATCTTTCCCGGGCGACTTATTGGGGCGCCAATACGAAGACCCGCGGCTGATATCGACGGTAGGGACTTTTCAGAAACCGCAGTTTGAAGTCGATTCAATCCGTCATCCGCGAAAAAATCTGGGTCATAGTCTGTCGTTATCGATCGGGCATCCAACACGATTGAAGTATCTTCGAGGATCACAGCCGGGAATTCCTTTCCCACCGGACCAAGTCGGACAAGTCTCATGTTTCAGTAAGTACCCTGGTACATGTTCCAACCAAGGAGAGAGCGCGTGAGATCAACCACTAGATGATCTACTCGAGTTTGCAGGTTGTCTGACGTTGTTTTAATCGCTGCTGACATTTTGCATCAAATCTTGAGAATAATTGATTCGCGCAAACCCTGTACGAAGCAGATCTACTGTTGTGGCGAGGTGACGAGATAACGCCTCGGATGCAGCGTTATGATCGCCTGCGGCTAAATGCTGAACAATTTCGCGGTGCTCTTGATCGGCCGCGTCATGTCGAAATTCTACGGAGAGATGTTGGTATCGCTCTGCATGAAGCCAGAGTTGTTCTATTAGCTTGAGGCGTCGTGGTGAGTTGCTACGTCGATAAATATGGAAGTGAAGGTCGCGATTGAGAGACACCACTTTTCTTCCATCACTTCGCGAGTTTGCGATATTTATGCGGTCAATTATGTCGTACAACAGTTGAATATCACGCTGGTGAAAAGGGCGAGCACGACGTACCGCTTGGCTCTCGAGTTCGATGCGCAGTTCGTACAAGTCCTCAAGGTCATCAATGGAGAGGGAAGTCACCCAGGCTCCACGGTTATGTCGAAACACGACGAATCCCTCGGACTCCAGTATTCGCAACGCTTCTCTTACTGGTATGAAACTGGTTCCACATCGTTCTGCAATGAGTTTTGGGAGCAACTTTGTGTCGTGCGGGTATTTCCCGTTGATGATTCCCTGCCTGATGTGCTCTAATACTTGATCGACAGTGCTGTCACCGTGGCTGCTACTTTGTTTAGCAACGGTTTGTGAGGCTGACGTTATGGGACTCGCCATGCCCGAATACTATACGATTTGAGGGACAATGCACCAAAATTTGAGGGAAGTAGCCCCCAGCGTAAGCGGGCTGTTAGGCCTCAAAATAGTGACCAGTTTCGTGTGATTTCAGGAAAGTTGAAGTAATCATGCATGTGATCGCGAGCCAGGACCTTGTAGTTGAACTAAACGAACGGTGCGGGGGGGAAGTAACGAGCATTAAGTATGCGGGTCGGGAGATCCTCGCAGCGTATGACTGGGCATCGCCAATTAGCGCTCGCCAGAGCACAACTTATGGCGATCCGAAACTTGACTGGCTCTCCGAGTATCGCGGCGGCTGGCAGCTTTTAATTCCAAATACCGGCGCGGCGTGTGAGGTTGGCGGAGTACCACTTCCATTCCATGGCGAATGGTCCCGAACTGTTCCCGACGTCGAATCAAGGGGTGTTGATCGCGTGGTATTTTCTGCGGGTACTCGCCTGCCGCTGGTCGTGCAGCGAGAGGTCTGCATTGCGACAGATCCACAGCGCGTGCTGGTAACGACACTCGTGAAGAACACCGCCCAACTTCCTGTCGATTTCATTTGGGGCGAACATCCTGCGTTCTCTGTAGGGCAGGGCGACACTATTGACTTTCCGGATGCTCAAGTGTTCTCATCTGAGGGAGATTTTCTGGGCCAGTGGCCAGAATGCCGTCAAGCACGAAAATTAGACCGTGTTGACACGACCGAGCCAACAGAGTCCGTCCATTATCTCGTCGGATTCAATCAAGGATGGGCAGCTTTGCGACGAGGCTCGTACGGTGTGGCGTTGGCATGGAATATCGCCGATTTCCCTTACGCATGGATGTGGCATGAAATTGCAAGTCCTGGTTTTCCGTTTTACGGACGTGCTGCGCTCGTCGCAATAGAACCGGCATCCTGTTGGCCTGGCGACGGGCTGGCCGCGGCCGTAGCTTCTGGTCAAGCCTTCCGGCTAGAGCCCAACGAAACTCGCTCCACGGTTGTTGCACTCATTCCATTTATCGACAATGGCGATGCTGTTACCCATGCAACTATTGACGGGTTGGTGACCCGTGAATCACTTCCGTCATGACTCTTGATGCAACGAATCAAAAGGGGATTCCCTCAGATTTAGATATTCAGAGTGGCTGGAACCTATTTGAGGAACGAGCCGTCTTCCCAGTTGCAATACTCATTCAAGCGAAGCTCAGACATAACAGTCTGGCGATGATTGAGTACTGCAGAGCCGCGGGTGTATTTCTTGCACCGCACGGAAAGACAACAATGTCGCCTCAACTCTTTCAGATGCAAGTTAGCGATGGGGCTTGGGGGATTACTGCGGCGAATGTGTATCAAGCCAAAGTAATGAAAGAGAGTGGAGTTTCGCGAATACTTATTGCTAATGAGGTGACAACGCCAAGTGATATCGCGTGGCTAGCCAAACAGGTTGCAGTTGACTTTGACGTTACGTGTTACGTCGACTCTATTATCGGAGTGCAGCTCTTGGAGGACGGATTCCAACTTAACGAATCCGATGGACAGCTCAAGGTCTTGGTCGAGCTAGGAGTGATCGGGGGACGAACCGGTGCGCGAACGCTGAACGAGGCAATCGAGATTGCTCGGGCTGTGGCAAATACATCGTTCTTGCAGCTCGCCGGTGTGTCTGGGTTTGAGGGCATCATCGGTTCAACGAGTGAATCCACCGCTGAAGACCGCGTGGATAACTTTCTAGACCTTCTATCGGAACTAGCAGCGCTCATTGTTGAAAACGGACTGGTCCCAGATCTTCAAGAGTTCATTATTAGCGCTGGTGGAAGTGTTTTTTTTGACAGAGTCGTGAAGCGATTATGTGAAATAGAATTGCCGTTGCCGAAACGTGTTGTTATTCGTAGCGGCTGTTATTTAAGCCATGATGATGGGGTCATTAACGATCTGTCGCCACTTGGCGCCAACCAACGAATCGCAGGCAGTCCGTTTGAGGCCGCTTTAGAAGTATGGGCACCCGTTCTGTCACGTCCGGAACCGGGGCGTCTGATTCTTGGTGCAGGAAAACGAGATGTATCTACGGACAGTTATTTGCCTCAGGCGAAAAAGTGGGTCGCACGCGGTAGCCACAAGATCGCCGAGTTTCCTGGCCAGCCACGGGCGATCAAGGTTGACGATCAACACGCGTATTTTGATATTGGAGCGGATTGTGAAGTCAACGTAGGCGATGTGGTGGGGCTTGGTATTTCGCACCCCTGCACCACGTTCGATAAGTGGAAATATCTTCTAATGGTTGACGACAACTACAACGTCATCAGCGTCATACCAACGCGTTTCTAGAATCTTCTAGGCGACGGGATTTTCTCTATCGCCGTACGGCGCGGTTTTTTCAAAAGGAAACATTGGATTTCGGCGGCGGCTGTACTTCAGCTGTGAGAGGTCAGCACTTGTGCAACCCGGGGAATTGACTTGAATCATTTCGGCCGCGATTGGTTCGAAGGCGCCGCGCGGTGAGTGCACGCCTTTGGCAACAATTACTTGAAGGTCTAGCGGGTTAATCCCGACGCTCGTGAGTTCAACGCGGCTTGTATTGCCCATGGGTAGAGAGGTGAGCAAGATGAAGTGGCCGTCATGACTTTCTAGCAATGCCCGCGGACCGGCGTCAAAGAATCTAAACCCACCATGGGTAACACCCGGATCTTCAAAGACTCCGTTATCAAGATGCCTAACTAGTCCTGTGACCGCAACTGGATAACCGTGAAGATCGTCCGTGTGAGCCCCAACCTTCAGTTCGACGTTTCCTCCGACACCCGCACTAATGCAATGTTGCACGGCCTGCGGATCACATAATGAGTGAAACAGATTGCGAATCTTAAGCCGCTGTGCAGCAGCAAGTATGTGCGTGGAGTCGGCGGGACTGCCCCCGCCGACATTATCGCCGACATCAAGTAGAACGACGGGCTTCGCGACTGACGTTGATGCATTAATGAGGGCAGCGTCAATTTCCGTCGCTTGTCCGACAAAGTCATTTCGTAGGGACCACGCCTCGTCGGCGAGCTGCTTGACGATTTTGTCTGCCAGCTCCTTGTCGTTATCGGTGATTGCAATAAAGGACATTCCCATCTCTTGAACGTCTGCGTATGGAAATCCCTCAACAACGCTTATCGAAAGAACCTTGTCAAGATCAGCCAACTCCGTGGCGCGCTCGATCAGTTGACTCATCGGCCAGTCACTCGTGCCCTGCCGAAGAATTCCAATTGCAAGCGGAGGAGAAGCGATTGCCATAACCGGATTAATTTGTCCTCGTGCCGTAGCCAATGAAATTTCCGCAATTTCGCGTGCACGGATGCGAGGGTCAATGTGAGGGTTTGTCAGATAGGCGTTGAGGACGGTGCAGTTTTGCATCATTTGGTGCGAAATGTTCGCGTGCATATCTAATGCGACACCAATCACGGTGTTTGGTCCTAGAGCCTTGCGAACCCTGGCAAGAATTTCACCGTCAGCGTCCGGTTTGTGGGCGGCTACAGCCGCACCATGCAGAGCTAGGAGCACCACATCCCAGGGTCCGTCATTCGTGAGCCCAGTGATCATCCGCCCAACCAGATGCTCGAAGGCTTCTTCAGTGATGGTGCCCATTGGATTCAAGTCGGCGTGAATCAGGGGTACGCACTGAATGTCACTGTTTTGCATAAGTTCAAGAAATCCGGCCATTGTGGCTTGCGATTCGCCGTAGCGAGCGATAATTTCTGCGCCTACCGAGACACCACCTGCAAGAAAGCGATCGAGTGATGCAGCCACTGGGGCGAAGGTATTCGACTCGTGATGAAAGCCAAGAATGGCTACATTCAATCGCTGTTGAGTTTGCGTCATCTTCAGCTCGCTCGCCTTAGCACCTTGCCGGGTCGATGACCAGTTACAACATAGTCATCGACGACAAATGCACCCCCAACCATCACATGGCTAATACCACTCGGCGCGGTTGCGGGGTTCTCAAAAGTTGCGCAGTCCTCAACTACATCTGGTTGGAAAATAACGAGGTCCGCAACCATACCCTCGCGAAGAGTTCCTCTGTCGCGAATACCAAGACGGCGTGCTGGCTCGGAAGTCATTTTGCGAATGGCGTCTGGTAATTCAAGTATTCTCTGTTGCCGAACATAGCGACCAAGAATTCTTGGGAAAGTTCCAAAACTTCGCGGGTGTGGCTTTGCCGAAGTTTGGTGCAAAGAGATGGCGTTTCCATCTGATCCCACGACTGCGAGGGGGTGTTGCAGAAATGCCGAGACATCGGCCTCCGTCCTGTAGAACAGCACCATCTGAATTTCGTTGCCGTATCTCTCACACAGCCGCAAGGTGAGTTCGTCTGGAGCCAATTGCAGAGCTTCGGCGGCTTGAGCAAGGGTTTGCCCGACGAACTCTCCATCGGGCGTACTTGAGATGAGGAACCGATCCCAGAGCCACGGAATTCCGTTGAACCATCCGTCCTTCATGTCCGCGAGCGTCCTCTCGCGTATCGTCGGATCACTAAGTCGCTCGCGCATCGCCGTCGTGCCACCTTCCTGCGTCCATGGCGGCAAATATTGGGTCAAGGACGAAGATGATGCATCGTAGGGGTATACGTCAAAAAGTATTTCCACTCCCTCCCTTCTTGCATTATCGAACATTTCAAGAAGTTCATGACCCGTGCCCCATCGTTCTGGCCGATTGATAGCGAGATGACTGAATTCCACCGTTACCCCGGTGATGCGACCTACTTCGATCGCTTCGGCGACTGCATCACGCTCATCGGTGCCAATCGCTCGAGAGTGTGTGGCATAGAACGAGTCGTGTTCGGCAAGAACTCGAGCAAGCGCAACGACCTCATCAAAATCGCCGTAAGCGCTGGGAACATGTGTAAGGCCCGTACTCATCCCAAATGCGCCCTGATCGAGCGACTCGCCCAGATCTCCGATCATTCGCTGCAACTCGGACTTACTCGGCTGACGGGCATCGACACCCATAGCCGCGACACGGAGAGTTCCGTGACCAGCCAGGGCTGCGACATTGAGGGCGATACCCTCGGTTTCCAAAGCACGCGCATAGCCATCAAAGTCAGTCCACCAAGGACGTACGGGAGCTGTCGCGCGCGCTAAGTGATCGGCATGTAGATCTAGGCGAGTGGGCTCAATAGGGAAAGCCGAAAACGAACAATTACCGACCACCTCCGTGGTAACGCCTTGACGGATCTTGCTCTCGCCTGCGCCATCAACGATCAGTGTCAGATCGGAATGGGTATGGATATCGATAAATCCCGGACATACGACGTTGCCACTTGCTTCGACAACACGGGTGGCTGGACCTGGCACTGTGTCAGCGTCAGCAATCCACGTAATCCGTCCGTCAGTTATGCCAATGTGTCCTATTCGAGCTGGGGCGCCCGTACCGTCAATGATCGCTGCGTGAGTGATGACCACGTCATACATCAGCGGCTGACCATTGCTAACCGATCTCATACCCGAATCAGCCAGATACCCTTATTAAAGTTCACGCTCATACATTATAATGTTTACCTACGATTGTCCATATCGCCAAACAAGCTGGCCAACTGAGAAAGTCAGGCTATGAACTCGGTATCCCAACCAAACGATGAGGTCGATGGCGATGCTAGTCGCGGCTGGAAGCAGATTTCAACAGAGATGGCGAGCCACTTACCTTTCTCTGCGGCGGTCGAGGCCAACGGGTTCATTTTCGTTTCAGGGCAAGCCTCGGTTGACAACAATGGAGTAATTGTTTCGGGATCGTTTGAAGATGAAATGCGTAGGTCAATGCAGAATGCCGGCAATATTCTTAAAGCGGCTGGCCTAACACTGAAGAATGTTGTTCGCGTGACAAGTTACGTCCATGATCCGGCGCACTTGCCCGCGTACAACATCATCTATCGCGAATTTTTTTCGGCGCCGTTTCCGGCCCGCACAACAATTACAAGTTGTCTGACCGCCGCGCTGAAATTTGAGATTGACGTTGTAGCGGTACGCCCGAACTAAGAGTGATGTTTTTCGGTGGCATGCAGCATGCCGCGAATGTATCCGTAAGCAAATAGACGACCAAGCATGGTGTAGCCAGGCTCGCCATCATCCTCGCCGAACATTTGGGGCACGTGGTCTGGTCGCATCGGACCACTAAATCCAATCTCTCGGTACGCTCGCATAGCTTCGGCCATGTCCGTCTGACCGTTGTCTTGAAAGCTTTCACGAAAGTCTTCCGCAGTGCCAACTACATCTCGAAAATGAACATAGGCAATATGTGAACCCAAGCGACGAATAGCTGCGGGAATATCAATTCCCATTTCGGCAAATGACCCCTGGCAGAAAGCGATCTTATTTGATGGGGATTTAATAATTTCAACCAATTGCTCAAATCCTGCAACATCATGCATGATTCGATCGTTTCCGAGCAACTGAGGAAGCGGTGGATCATCTGGATGCATTGCCATTACGACACCGGCGTTTTCGGCAACTGGGATGATCTCTTCGAGAAAATTTTGCAGATTCCTCCAGAGGTCATGTCGCTTCGCGCCCGGTTCCAACTCGGCCCTAAACGGTGGCCGTCCAGGTATTCGGGCATGATCCATGTCCTGCAAACGGAATGCAGTGACCTTTGCACCACCGCGCTCTGGAGTGTCGACTGACGTGCGGATCCAGTCAGTACCGGCCATGAAGTTATAACAGACGAGCCTGATGTCGAGGTCGCCCAGACGGTTGATGAGATCCTTCATGGCCCGCAAGTCCGTACCGTCGTCTCCTCCAAGCTTGATTCGTTCAATCGGGAGGTAGCCCTCAACCACGCCGATTTCCATGCCAAACGAGCGGATTCGTCGCTGCATTTGAGCAAAATTGTCAAGATCAGGTCCGGGGTAGCGGACGACAATTTGCTCAACTCCACATTGAGCGGCGAGGGTCAAGTTTTCGTCCGAAAGTGGTGTAAGAACCGACGCCAGTTTCATGATTTAAGAAGAGCCTTTCGACAAACTAAACGACTTAGAAGATGATGAGACCGCGGGCCTGTTCGCCAGCAGCCAATGAACGGAATGCTTCATCGGCCTGGTCCAGGTCGTAGCGCTGAGTGACGAGCTCGGCAACTTTGATCCGACCCGAGATCGCCAATTCAACCAACTTGGGAAACTCAACGAGTGGGTTACTCGTGCCGTAGCGGGATCCCACAATGCGTCGCTCCCCACCCATAAGCAGCCAGGGATCGACAGGAAATTTCGCGCCAGATTCTGGAAGGCCGAGAACCACTTCAATTCCTTGCTTAGCAAGAATTGTTAAGCCCTGCTCGAGAGCCTTGATGTTGCCTACCGCAACAATGGTTGCGTCAACTCCAGTACCCGTGATTTTCTTTATCTCAGCTTCAAGGTCTTGTTTGGCAGTATTAATTGTGTGAGTGGCGCCAAAGGAACGCGCAAGCTCAAGCTTGGAATCAAGCACGTCGATACCAATGATGGGGTATGCACCCGTCGCCACGGCGCCCTGAATGGCGTTCAGCCCAACTCCGCCGCAGCCAAATATCGCCACGCTTTGCCCGGGGCGTAAGCCGGCGCTGTTGACTGCAGAACCGAACCCAGTCGCAACCGAACATCCAATTAGAGCAGCGACTTCAAGTGGAAAGTCTTTGCGGATCTTCACTGCCGCCGATTCGGGAACGACAATATACGAACCGTACGTCGACGGCCCGTAGTGGTAAACGTCCTTGCCGCCGTGATGGAAAAGCGTGACATCTCCAGTGGTCTTACCAATTGCCGGCGTATTCATACATAAAGCAGGGAACCCCAGGTTGCAGTACTTGCAAGCACCACACGTGGGCGCCCATGAAATCACTACGTGGTCACCCTTCTCTAGATGAGATACGCCGGCACCAATTGCATCAACAATTCCTGAACCCTCATCGCCGAGCACGATCGGCATTGGAATCCCCGAATGTGAACCGTCGTAGGCGTGAAGGCAGCTGTGGCACACACCGCTTGCCACCATCTTCACTCGAACCTCGCCAAAGCGCGGTTCGTCGAGCTCAAGCTCCAACATCTGCATCTTTTCTTTCGGTTTAATCAGTACTGGTGCGGTAATCAACATGGCATTTTCTCCTCGAATTTTGTTATATTCTTTTCTATCATAAGTGACTCAGGGGTTTATTGGTATCCAGGGGAAGTGGCATCTTGAGCGCCATGGCGAACGTTGTGCTGGTCGTGGATTCCCGAAGTCTCCTCGGCGAGGGTGTCACCTGGGACGCAGCTTCTCAAACCTTGATCTGGCTGGACATCGACGGGTGTCTACTCCATGGTTTGGAAATCGGGGGTCGGCACACGGTTCGAGCACTAAAAGCACCAACGAGTGTGGTGGTTCCGACGACTGATGGGGCGCTTGTTGCCGTTTCAGGGCTTGAGGTGGGCTGGCTAGGCCTCGACGGAGGTATTGAACAGACGATTGCGATTTTGCCGGCCGATGGAGACGGGCGGGCGAATGATGGCCGCTGTGATCCCCATGGACGACTATGGATCGGCACAGTTGACCGAAGCGGGGAAGATCGCGGGGGCCTTTTTTGCGTAGATGTGGGTGGAGACGTGACTCGTGTTCGCAGTGATTGCGCACTATCAAACGGCATTGACTGGAGCCCCGATGGAACCAAGTGCTACCACGTTGATTCAATGCACCGAACTCTGGATGAGTTGACACTAAATGCTGCGGGGCTTCCTATCGGGGTTCGGACACTGGCAGTCTTCGAATTCATGCCAGACGGCGTGTCCGTTGACTCAGAGGGCGGAATCTGGGTGGCGCTATGGGATGGCGGAGGCGTTATCAGGCTGACCCCAGAAGGTGAAGTTGATCGACGCATCGATATTCCTGGCGGCTGGATCACGAGTTGTGCCTTCGGTGGCGCTGATCTGCGAACTCTCTACGTAACTTCAGCACGTGTCGATCTAGATTCGGAACGGTCTCAACTGCAGCCATCAGCAGGGTCGCTGTTTTCTTGTGACGTGGGTGTCGCAGGACGAGGGTATACACGTTTTGGAGACACTCAAGCAATATAGAAATTCTGACAATGTGGCGGACGATTTCGTCAG
>JBKJMC010000295.1:0-4423 GCA_046596615.1 Ilumatobacteraceae bacterium
GTGACGATCGCGACCGGCGGTGACGGCGGCGGTTCGATTCGCATACCCGCGGGATTTACTGGCCTCGTCGGCCTCAAGGCTACTTTCGGTCGCATTCCCCGCGCGCCACATGTCGAACTCGGCAACCTCACTGTCAATAGCGGAATCATGGCGCGAAGCATTCGCGACACCGCGCGTTGGTTTGATGTCTGCAACGGCCACGACCCGCGCGACCCGCTCAGCCTGCAACGCGTTGTCGATTGGGAGGCTGGGCTCGGCGCGTTCGCCGATTCGCTGCGTGGAAAAGCCGCGGTGCTCGCGCCGAACTGGGGAGGCGCAGTTGTATCGCCTGCAATGTGGACGCAACTCGAAGAGTACGCGCAACATTTAATTTCGGTAACCGGGATGCGCGTGGTCACGATTGACACAACACTGCCGAGCATGGGCGCCGCTTGGTCGATCAGCGGCATGATCGAAACTCAGACCCAGCTCGCGCCGTATTGGCCGGCTTGCGCCGACGTGCTCACGCCTGAGATGCGTTACGCGATGGAAGTCACCGCGGGCAAGTACAGCACCGAGGCCAGAGCCAAGATAGAGGCGCGTAGGGCTCTACTCAATCAACGCATGGCCGAAATTTTCGGCGCGGTAGATTTTGTAATTACGGCGAGCAACCCCGACGTCGCGTTCGACGCAGAAGGTCCATTGCCTCGATCATACGGAGGTGTACGCGGTGGACAGGGCAACAATGGCAAGTTGACCTTCCCCGCCAACATGCACGGCAACCCGGCGATCTCGATCCCGTGCGGAAATGTTGACGGTCTGCCCGTCGGGCTACAAGTTAACGGCCGCCATTTCAGCGAACAGCTGCTACTTGAACTCGGTTTAGCTATGGAGCGAAGTCGCCCCTGGGCGCTAGTCGCGCCAAACGCGCCCTGCTAACTATTAGCGGGCGGCCTCGCTGGATATCCATCTTTTTCGGCAATTTCGCGCACGACCGCTAGGCCATACATAAACGCGCCGGTCATAACAACGAAGAAGATCACGCAACCAAAACCAAATAGAGCGCTAGTCGACACCGCTATTGAACCTTTCGGCCGGCGAGCATGAATGCACCAAGCGCCAAGATGCTTGGCACCCACACGCCGACATAGATGCCGTCGAGCCGGTGATTTTCACCAGTGCCATTAAAGTACAGATTGACACTCATCGCCAAGCTTCCGGCGGCCGCCAACAAGGTCGTAACTCGCAATACTGATGCTGGTTTCACTCATCCTCCGATCGGGAAATTTATTGACATAACCAAATTACATCAGCGCGGGCGGCCGGACATGACTATAGGCGAGAAAATCTAACTGGCGAGCAGTGCGCGGGCGACGATGTCGGTGCAAAACGCCGTGAGAATTGCCAGGTACATCAGACCGGTGGCGGCCATCACCGCGGAGTAGCTGCGCTCTTTGAGTGCGGCGCGAGTGACTAATACGAGCACTCCAGTGACGATCGCCGATGCCAACCAGAACCATCCGAGAATGCCGTTCCAGCCATCGTCAATCGAGCCGTTGAGCACGCTGATCATTCCGGTGGGCAGTAACAACACGAGGATCTCGAACGGCCACACCCACAGCACCGCG
Organism: Ilumatobacteraceae bacterium; assembly: GCA_046596615.1. Taxonomy (GTDB): domain Bacteria; phylum Actinomycetota; class Acidimicrobiia; order Acidimicrobiales; family Ilumatobacteraceae; genus UBA3006. The sequence continues at coordinate 1,608 of JBKJMC010000295.1, forward strand.
TTGATCAGTTCGTTGATCAGGCGCCGCGGCATGCCGGGTTGCACGAGATACCAATGCCCTAGCAACATCGCGTCGCTGACGGCGCCGAGAAACACCGCGCCGACCAGCACCCGCGCCAGCGAGACGAACAAATCCCAATTACTACCCTGCGCCGCGGCGACTCCGGCGGCGACCAGCCCGAGCATTCCGACGACGGGGGCAATCAGGTCGCGCTGCGGTTTGCGATTCGCGTATAACGCCAACGAAACGACGCCAACAACTGCCGCGGCAATTTCGCGCACCAGCACCACCCCGTAACGCACGCCGCAGAACACCGCGATGGCGGCGAAAGACGTGTAAACGAGCCGCAACAACTTGGCGTAGCCCGGCCCGACCTCGGGGTCGCGGTTAGTGAACCAACCGAACAACAGCCCGCCCGCCGACCATTGCAACAAAACGGTGGCGGCGTCGAGACGAATCATTGCGTAAGGCGGCGATACTCAGTGAGCGGCGCTGGTCAGGCTTCGACGGTAACGAGCGAGTGATTTACTAGATTCATCGACATCGGGCCGCTGCTCGTGGCGACCACAATATCTTCGAGCCGCATTCCCCACTTGCCAGAAATATAGATGCCGGGCTCAACGCTAAATGCGTGACCCGCGGCGATTGTCAGCGAGTTGCCGCTCACCATGTACGGCTCTTCGTGCGCCTCCATGCCAATGCCGTGGCCAGTGCGGTGAACGAAGTATTCGCCGAAACCAGCGGCCTCGATCACCGCGCGCGAGGCGCGATCTACATCTTGGCACTGGGCACCGACAACGCCGGCCGCCACGCCGGCACGCTGCGACTCGAAGAGCACCTCGTACGCCGACGCGATCTCGGTGGTCGGCTTACCCGTGAACACGCAGCGCGTGATGTCGCTGCAGTAGCCGTTCATCGTGCCGCCAAAGTCGCACAGCACGATCTCGTTGCGGGCGATCACGCGCGCGCCCGCGTGATGGTGCGGGCTCGCCGCATTTTCGCCAGCGGCGACGATCGCGAAGTTGACGACGTCGTGGCCTTCGGCGATCAGGCGCGACGAGATGTCGGCTGAGACCTGTGCCTCGGTACGGCCGATCAGCGGGATCATCCCGCCGTGCAGTTGCTCGGCCACGCGGTCGGCGGCAGCGCCTGCGCGTTGCAGTGCCGCGATCTCTGCCGTGTCCTTGATCATCCGCAACCCGCCTACGACATCGACGGCGCGTACAAAACTTGCGGCTGCTACGAGCGGCAAAAGCTCGACCAGGAAACGAGCCCACATCTGGTCGCCGACGGCGATGCGCTTCGCAGATCCCAAGTGCGCGGCGACCATCGCCACAGGGTTTTGCGTTTCGTCCCACGACTGAATCACGAACACGCCTGGCTGCGGGGTCACGCGCGCCACCTCGAGGCGCGGCACGATCATCGTCGCCTCGCCGCTGCGCGGTACGATCAGCATCGTCAACCGCTCTAGTGGCATCGCGAAGTATCCGCTGAGATATGGCAAGTCGTGGCCGACCGAGAGCAACACGGCATCAACATCTTGCGCGGCCATCGCGGCGCGAACGCGCGCTAACCGACTGGCGTACTCGGCCGTTGTGGCTATCGTGGCGCCACTCACTGCACTAAGCGACCGTTTTGATAATCGTCGACGGCCTGCACAATTTGTTCGCGCGTGTTCATAACGAACGGGCCGTAACGTGAGACTGGCTCGCCAAGCGGTTGACCGCCGAGAAGCAAAACTTCGGTGTGCCTAGTTCCAGCGCTCACGCGCACTGTGCCGGCATCGCGATTACACACAACCATGTCGCCCTCTTGCACTTCGAGTTCGTTAACGGTTGCGCCGCCGACGAAGATGTGCACCAGCGCCGTGTGCCCGGCATCCGGCGACCACTCGACCACGTCGCCGGGCTCGAGTACGGCATGCGCGTACGTCATCGGGCTCGTGGTTTCGACTGGACCCGCGGCTCCGTGCACCACGCCAGCCACGATCCTGATCGATCCGCCATTTGGCAACGCAACTATCGTCAACTCGTCGGCTTCGTAACCCTGATAGCGCGGCGCCACCATTTTTTTCGCGGCTGGCAAGTTAACCCACAACTGAAACCCGTGCATCCGCCCGCCGAGACGCATCATGTCAGCAGTCGGCAACTCGCTGTGCACCACGCCGGAGCCGGCGGTCATCCACTGCACTCCGCCAGGGAGAATCACGGCGCGCGCGCCCGTCGTGTCGACGTGCTCCATCGCCCCACTCATTAAATATGTGACGGTTTCAAAACCGCGGTGCGGGTGACTCGGCGCGCCGACCGCCTCGCCGGGCGCGTAATCTGACGGGCCCATTTCGTCCAACAACAGGAATGGATCGATGTGGTCCATCGCGCTCGTCGGGAAGGGTCTGCGCACTTTGAAGCCGGCGCCCTCGACCGTGCGCTGAGATTTAAGCACTTGATCGATAACTCGCAATGTCGTGTTACTCATTTCGATGCAAACTCCGATGCTTCGCGGGCGTGATAGCTAGAACGTGTTAACGGGCTCGATTGCACGTGACCGATCCCGACTGACATGCCGAAATCACGATAGTGATCAAACTCGGCAGGCTCAACCCATCGTGCCACGGGAAGATGATTTGTCGTTGGTCGCAAGTATTGACCGATCGTGACAATCTGCACACCAACGCTGGCGAGGTCGACGAGCGTCTCCTCAACTTCCGACGAGGTCTCGCCCATTCCCACGATCATGCCTGATTTTGTTGTCAGATCGGCACGGCGAGAGCGCGCCAGCACCGAGAGGCTGCGCGCGTATCCGGCCGAAGGTCGTAC
>JBKJMC010000197.1:0-2680 GCA_046596615.1 Ilumatobacteraceae bacterium
ATTGATCGAGTGAGAATGTCGGCGCTACGCGCGGGCATTGAACCCGTGACGACTATCGAAAACCAAGCGTAGAAGAGATGAATGATCGCCCAGATCGAGTACAGGACTCCAACGACATAGAGTGGAATTGCCAAAAACCACTTGACCAACGGCAGAAAGCGATTGAGTTTCGATCCATCGCCAACGTTAGGAAATCGCACACGAGTTTTGGGGTTCTCTTCAATAGTTGGATAGTCGTCGGTAAGGAGCAACACATACGCATAGAAACGTGTTAGCAGTTCGAGAATCGATCTGTTGAAGGAGAGCACGTAACTCGGATACTTGCCGCGAACCACAATTGCTGCGACGGCAGGAAACACCAGGAGCCCCGAGACACCAATCATCGTGCCAGAAGAGGTTTGGTCGAATGCGGCAACAAAAATCAATGCCGGAATTACGAGCACGATTCGAAACAGTACCGTCAAGCGGTTGCGACCTTCAATTTGAACGTTGATCCGAGTTTCAACCTGGTTCATGAAAAGTTTTCGTGGAGACTTCTGATCTCGCGTCGCGTCAATGTGGGTCGTAAGATACCCGCACGCCTCTAGCAATTGCTGCGCGTAGACGTGAGGTGCCCCCAACAGCGCGTCGGGGTTAAACGACTCATGACCACCATCGCGCGCGTGCTGATTGAGCAAGTCGCGCAATTCGTCGAGCATCTCGTCGAGCTCGGTAGCCGCAACGCCGGCAAGGTGCTCCTTAACCCTGGCGACATAAAGTTCGACCTGCTGCTCAAGTTCCGTTGGGTCATCCATTTTTTTTCTCCTTTGTTTTGGCAATTCGGGCTACCGCCTGCATTGCAGTAACTAGTTCGTTCCATTGCATGAGCCCCTGAGCGAGCGACTTCTTACCCGCAGCGGTCAAGATGTAGTACTTGCGATGCGGGCCATCTTCAGAGGCAACCATGTACGACGAAAGCAATCCGGTGGCATTAAGTCGTCGAAGCGTGCCATAGACAGATGCCTCAGCGACCTCAGAAAGCCCGAGTTCTCGCAGACGCTTCACCAATTCATAGCCGTAGCAATCATCGTCACTCACCACACTCAACACCGCGACATCTAAGACGCCCTTGAGAACCTGCGAACTGTCCATCTACCTCTTCTTCCATTGTACTGTGTTATGGATAGTAGCAGATCGATCGCGTTAATGCAACGCACTTGCGAAAAATTCTATTGGAAGTCATTTTGATCGACGTCTACCTACGAAGCGTGCCGGATTTGATCGCGCTTCAGGAACCTCTGTCTTCAAAAGCGACTCGAAAGTGGTTGCCGTCGCAAAGGGGCTTGTTGGACGATGCCCCGCAACGGCAGAGGGTCACTCGATTCCGGCTCTCGATTTGTTCGCCGTTCGATGCCGTCACGGAAATTCCACCAGTTACCCACAACGGCCCGTCATCGGTTACGGAGATTGCCTGAGGCATAAGTGGTTCTACGACATTGTCGTCGAACCGCACGGTAAGCGCACCAGAAGGGCACTTGTCGACCATACCGATCACTTGGGACCGCACCGTCGAGTCGCCCGTCTCCTTGATTTGCTTCCATACATTTGTAACTCGAGTGCCACAAAATCCGGCATGCGCGCAGATCGATCTATCGTCGCTCACGGTCAAACCCGTTCCACCGAGTTCCGAAGAACGATCCGCGTAAGTGCCGATAGCCGACTCCTCCGCCATAAAACCCACTTTCGCGTGAGTGCCATCGCAAAATGGCTTTCGGCTTGACTGGCCGCAGCGGCATAGTGCATATTGGCTTCGAGTTTCGATTCGCTCAGTCGTCTCCCAAGTGAGCGGCTCACCGTATTCACTCTTTACCGGACGGCGTCGATACAGCGGCGCGTTTCCCCTCACAAGCAATGGACCGTTGAGCGTCGCAGTAATTGTCGGCGACGACTCGGATGGAATTGGCTCGGGAAGATTCATTGGCGGGTCCCCTCTTTCAACCTGAAAGTTATCATTTGTGTTCGGCGACGATTGCGAGCACGACGTTTTCAGAACGCGTAGTGACGCCCTCTCGGCCAGCCACGCTAGATTCAGAATTCACTTGATCAACAGAAGAGGGCAACATGGGCAAAATCAACCGAGGGCGCTGGACTGCTGAGATCGAAGGCGACTTCGTGGTCTTCATAATTGGGGCCGTGATCAACTCGAAGTGGCGCTTCTTCCAGTCGATACGCGACTTGGGCGGCCGCCGAGGGATGAATCAGATGTTGAAGTACCTCGCCGAACACCCAGAGAAAGGACTCCTCGGGTATCAGACGTTTGGGCTAGCCAACGTGCAGTACTGGAGATCATTCGAACAGTTGGAGGCATTCGCCAAGGACAAAGACGATCCGCACCTCGACGTGTGGCGCGACTACGTGAAACGGTTGGGCAAGAACGACCGAACCGGGATCTGGCACGAGACCTTCCTCGTGCGTGACGGCGAGTACGAGACCATTTACGGCAACTCCAAACCTCGTGGCCTCGGCAAGGCCACCAGGCTCGTGCCCGTGGCAGATTCAGTTGGCGCCCGTCAGCGTTTGCGCGCCGCAGTAAAAGTCTCCGAAGTCACCAGCTGACGACAACTTTTCCTTGGGCATGTCCTTCGCCCAAATATCGGAAAGCGTCGGCAGTTTTACTCATCTCGAAACATCTGTCGACAAC
>JBKJMC010000292.1:0-2625 GCA_046596615.1 Ilumatobacteraceae bacterium
ACCAACTCGTACAGCAGCAACAAGATCGGCGCAGTCGAGTTGATCGTCATCGACGTCGTGACCTTGTCGAGCGGCAGTCCCGCCAACAGCGCGCGCATGTCGTCGAGTGAATCGATCGCCACGCCGACCTTGCCAACTTCGCCCTCGGCACGGGCATGGTCGCTGTCATAACCCATCTGCGTCGGCAGGTCGAAGGCGCAACTCAAACCCGTCTGACCAGCGTCGAGCAAGAACTTAAAGCGCTTATTGGTGTCGCTGGCGGTACCAAAACCCGCGTATTGACGCATTGTCCACAAGCGGTCGCGATGCATTGTCTCGTAAATGCCGCGGGTGTACGGGGCCGAACCTGGCACGCCCAGCTGCTCCTCAGAATTCCAACCGCTCAGCGACGCCTCTGTATATAAGGGATCGATATCGATCCCCGAGTCTGTGTGCCTTTCCGAGCGTCGTGGTGTGTCGGCCATCTAATACAGGATACCCGTCGCCCTGTCGTAGCATTTGGCTATGACCACCACTCAAGATGCCCAGATCACCGCCACTATCGACGGTGTCACGCTTACTCCCAAGGAAGTCGCCAAACTCGGACCGCCGACTTTTACAAACGTCGCTGACGAGCGATTGCACCGCAAACAACAACTCGCCGCCGCCTTACGAATTTTTGGTCGTCTTGGCTTTGGCGAAGGCGTCGCCGGACACATCACGGCTCGCGATCCAGAATTCTTAGATCACTTCTGGGTCAATCCGTTCGGCAAAAGTTTCAGGTTGATGAAAGTCAGCGACCTGATCTTGGTCAACCATGATGGCGATGTCGTGTACGGCAATCAGCCTGTTAACCGCGCCGCGTTCGTGTTGCACGCGGCGATTCACAAGGCCCGACCAGAGGTCAACGCGGCCGCCCACGCGCACTCTGTTTACGGCAAGGCGTGGGCATCGCTCGGCCGCAAACTCGACCCGATCACGCAAGATGCGTGCGCGTTCTACGAAGACCACGTCGTGATCAAAGAGCAAGGTGGCGCCGTAGTGTTCGAAATCGCCGCCGGCGAAGAAGTCGCCAAGCACTTTCCCACCGGCAAAGCAGCGATCCATCAAAATCACGGGCTGTTCACGGTCGGCGAAACAGTTGAGGCCGCAGCATTTTGGTTCATAACGATGGAGCGCAATTGCCAAGCGCAATTGCTCGCCGAGGCCGTCGGCAAACCGCACTTAGTGCCGCACGAGATGGCACAGTACACACAGCAACTAACTGGTTTTCCCGCCGCGGGATGGTTGCAGTTTCAGCCGCTATGGCAAGAGATCTGCAAAACAGATCCTGACCTTTTCGATTGAGCGCAAAACCCGAAACACTTTTCGTTTTCTCGGCATCGGCGCAGTACATCGGCGCGGTCATTGCCGTGCAATTGTTTGATGACGTGCCGGCAGCGAGTGTCGCGTTATTTCGAGTCATCAGCGCAGCCGTAATCTTGTTGTTGGTATCTGCGCCGCGGTTGCTTCGCGGCGGATTCTGGAGTCGCGACGAATTCATCGCCGCGGCAATCTTCGGTGGCGCCGTGGCGTTCATGAACCTCACGTTTTACTTGGCCATCGAGCGCGTCGATCTAGGCAAGGGTGTGGCGATTGAGTTCATCGGGCCGATCTGCGTTGCAGCCTGGCAAACGCGCTCGCGGCGCAACGCGGTCGCGCTGATTTTTGCGACGATCGGCGTGGTCGTGCTCTCGGGCTTCGAACTTGGCAACGAACCGCTCGGCCTGGTGTATATCTTTTTGGCTTCGGCGATGTGGGGCACGTATATAGTCGTCGGCGCCAAGGTCGCGCGCCTCGATCGCGGCGTTTCGGGTCTCGGCGTCGGGCTGTTGTTCGGCGCGCTGTTGATTGCCCCATTTGGCGTGCACGGCAGCATGAAAATTGTGACAACACCATGGATACTCGGAGCCTGCGTGCTAGTCGGCTTATTCTCGAGCGCTATTGGATACGGCATCGAGCAGAGCATTATGCGCAAAATACCGGTGCGCAGATTTTCTGTGTTGCTCGCGTTGCTGCCGGTGACCGCGCTGATATTTGGATTTTTATTTCTACACCAGCAACCGTCGCTTATCGATCTGGGCGGCATCGCCCTCGTGCTCACTGGAGTCGTTGTGCAACAACGCGACACTCTGCCCGCCGCTACGGCTGAATCGGCGTGACTATCGCATCGGCGAAACTATCGAAGTCTGATTCGCTCGGGTAAGATGATTGCAAGCGGACGAGGAGAAAAACTTCGGCATGCGCGTACCCCCAAAAATTAGGCGAGTTGTTGCAATTTTGGCAACTGTGGCAGTCGCGACCACCGCGTTCGGTGGCGTTACGGCGGTGCGCGCCGACGACGGCCAGATACCGGGCGCAATCGTGATCAACGGCCGCGGCTACGGTCACGGCCGTGGGATGAGCCAATACGGTTCATACGGCTGGGCCACTACGGCGGGCTGGTCGTGGCAGCAGATTTTGGATTTCTATTACGGTGGCGCCACTGGCAACGTGCTCGCCGCGCTCAGCCACACGGTCATCAGTTGTCCAGGGTCTGGGAGCGCGGCGAGCACGTTGCCAGTGGCGCCACCGTAATAGAAATCCAAAATCTGCTGCCACGACCAG
>JBKJMC010000253.1:0-2800 GCA_046596615.1 Ilumatobacteraceae bacterium
GCGCAGCGACGAGGGCCTGCTCGATCGCGCCCTCGTGCAGTTCGTGCTCAACGCCGGCGTCGCTCGGGATCGCTTGTCGTATCGAACGCTTAAGGTGATCGCCGATCTAGACGCGGCCGTAGCATCGATTGTCGGCTTCACGCGGTACCGCATTGAGGGCGACATCGCCGCCAACAGCGCGACCGTGAGCATCGTCGATCGGGGCGGCATCTCGCGCCAACTCGAGTCGCGCGTCGAGCGCAACAGTTCGCTTTCGGGCACAAAAAACCGCGTCGCCAGCGAGCAAGAAGTTTTAGTTGCCCGCGGCCGCCGCGATGCGCGCACGGTGATCTTTATCCCAGAAACCAAGGGCTCCGTAACTACTGGTATAACGCTGCTGCACGTTTTGTTTCACGACCGTCTGGCGGCGGCAACTATGCGCAATGTGCTGCAAGGGTACGACGATCGCTATCGCCGACTCGTCGACTGGGTGACTGAAACAGAAGGGACCTTCCGCGAAGACAGACTTGCAGATATCGCGGTTGCCGACCTGCTCATCTTGCCAATCAGCGAGATGGCCAATCACTGGCGCGTTTAATTATGAACATGTTGGGCATCGGCATCGACACAGTTGATATCGAACGATTTCGCCGCGCCCTGCAACGCACGCCTGGTCTGCGTGCCAGAGTGTTTACCGAGCACGAGCTTAGAGGGGTCGGGGCCAAGGCCGACCCCGCGGCAAGCCTCGCGGCGCGTTTTGCCGTGCGCGAGGCGACAATGAAGGTCCTCGGCGTCGGATTAGGCGCATTCGACCTACACGATGTTTCGATTGAGCGGCAAAAATCTGGCGAGCCACGACTGCTCGTTTCGGGCCGCGCCAAAGAACTCGCAAATGCCAAAGGCATCGCAGTCTGGCACGTTTCGCTTTCGCACACGAAACAAGTCGCCGTCGCCGTCGTCGTAGCGGCGTAGGGAAGGGCTTCTCGCCGTGACCGCACCGCTGCGATGGGCGTGGGCTGACATCGATCTTTCGGCACTGCGACACAACATTGAGACCCTGCGCGCTCACGTCGCCCCGCGCGAGTTATGGGCCGTCGTAAAGGCCGACGCCTATGGGCACGGGGCTGTTCCGGTGGCGACGACGGCCCTGGATGCTGGCGCTTCTGGGCTTTGCGTCGCGCTTGCCGACGAGGGAGTGCAGCTGCGTAGCGCTGGCGTCGATGCTCCGATCATGGTGATGAGCGAGCAACCAGAATCGCAACAACGACTAATGCTTAGTAACGACTTGACCGCCACGGTGTACAACCCATCGGGAATTTCGAATTATGCGCTCGCCGCTAAGTCGATGGGTTGCGTTGCCAAAGTGCACCTAAAAATTGACACTGGAATGCACCGCGTCGGCGCTCCGCATACCGAAGCGCTTCGGCGAGCGCTGCAGATTGTCGGCGAGCCTTCGCTGCTACTAGACGGCCTGTACACGCACTTCGCCACTGCCGATCTGGCGCACCACCCAGCTACGGAAGTTCAGCACCAAAGATTCCTACAGGTGGTAAGAGATTTGCGCGCGGCGGGCATTAATCCGCCACACGTTCACGTTGCTAACTCTGCCGCAGCCGTGCGTCAAATTGGCGAGGAAACCACCCTGGTGCGCGCCGGTATCGCGATTTACGGCATTCCCGCAGACCCAGTCAGCGACACATTCGGCTCGCCGAGTAAATTGCAACTAAGGCCCGTGCTCTCGTTGCGCGCCAGAGTTTCGCACGTGCAGTGGCTCGAGGCCGGCGAGGGCGTATCGTACGGACTTCAACGAGAATTGACTCGGCGCACGTGTATCGCCACGTTGCCTCTCGGTTACGCAGACGGTGTACGCCGTGGGCTTTGGCGACAGGGCAATGTTCTAATCGATGGCGCGCGCCGAGCCTTTGCTGGCGTAATCACTATGGATCAGCTGATGATCGACTGCGGCAGCGATCAGATCGAGGTCGGCCAGGAGGCGGTGCTGCTCGGGGTTCAGGGCATCGGGCAGATAACCGCAAATGAGTGGGCGCGCCACCTCGACACAATTGGTTACGAGGTGGTGTGCGCGATTTCGCCACGGGTGCCGCGAAACTATGTGCGTTCGGCTCGTTAGGTCGAAGTGATGCTGAAACTTCGCGCGCTAAGTAAACCCGACACGCGCGGGGTCGCCCGCGCGATCGCTGGTCTAGTTCGCGCCGGCGACATGATCATTCTTGCCGGCGAGATGGGGGCCGGAAAGACATTTTTTACACAGGCGTTCGGCGCGGCGCTGGGTGTAACCGAACCGATCACGTCTCCGACATTCAATTTGCTGCACAGCTACTCGGGTATTCGGCTCAGCGTGCACCATGCCGACCTCTATCGCCTAGAGCGAACGGGTGAATTAGCAGACCTCGGCCTGAGCGAACTACAAGAGTCAGGCGGAGTTGTGATTGTCGAGTGGGGTGACATCGTCGGTGACGCGCTCGGCGACTGCCTGATCGTTCGCCTGTTGCACGCTCCAGATGCATCTGCAACCGACGAGAGAGCATTTGAGATACAGGGTCGCGGCGAGCAGTGGGCGAGCCGCTGGGAGAAACTGCGGATTGCGCTAAGTAGTTGGCGGCAAGAATGATCATCCTTGCAATCGATACGGCCACAGACTCGGTGAGCGTCGCGTTCGGCGACGGCAAGCGCGTGCTGGCGCACAGCGAAGCGATCAGTGATCGGCAGCACGCCGAAGCGTTGACGCCGATGATCGAGTTTGTTCGTCGGCAGGCGGGCATTTCGTTTCGCGAGATCGATGTCGTCGCGGTAGACGTCG
>JBKJMC010000301.1:0-2810 GCA_046596615.1 Ilumatobacteraceae bacterium
CTACCCATCGTGCCGCCGGCAGTGTTGCTTGTCATCAGTTGACTGCAATCACTAATTAAGTCTCCGAAAACCACTGTCGCAGACGGGGCCATTTAGGAGGGTAAGTATATTTCGCCCATCTTCGCACTCTCTTAGAGTTTTAAATATCGGTTCTAGGTTGACGAAGTATTCATCCACAATTTCCGCAGTGTGCTCGGTACAAACGTAAACAGAATTAGACGCCAGAAATCCATTAGCGAGCATTTCCTGAGTGACAAATGTTTTGAATTCTAAATTATTTGCGCTGGTGAATGTGAAATTAGTTAGCGACGGAAGGCCCGCGGTAGTGATTGCTAGCCCGTATTTTTCGGCCAAGTGGTTCCATCGCTTAGTGATTTCTAGACCAGTCTTTGTGATTGAGTCCCAAGATTGGCAATTATTCATAACTTCGAGAGTCTTGAGGGCGGCGGTCGGTCCAATTCGTTCGGTCCAGAAAGTACTGCTGATGAAGGATGTCTGAGCTGCTTCCATTATCTCGCGGCGGCCGATCACGGCGGTAATTGCATAACCATTTCCGAGAGCCTTGCCGAACATGGCCATGTCTGGTTCAACCCCATACATTTTGTGTAATCCACCGAAGGTCTGGCGAAAGCCGGAGGTGCACTCGTCGAACATCAAGACGATGCCGTTCTTGGTGGCTAATTGTCGCACCTGTTGCAAAAAACCATCGGTCGGCCCCGCGCTCCGCGAGACTTCCATCATGATTACCCCAACTGCGTGAGTAGCAATAATCTCCGTTAACTCGTCAATGTTGTTGTATGAAAATGGCACCACTGTTCCACGCAGATTTTCTGGCACACCATTTGGAGAGAGTCCAGGCAGCAAGTGTCCCGCGAGGTTTTCGTCGTCTCCCAAATTCGCCGCAAGATACCAGTCGTGCCATCCGTGGTAGCCGCAGATCGCTACGGTCGATTTGCCGGCGGCGGCGCGCGCAATGCGAATTGCAATCGCATTCGCCTCGCCACCCGACCGAGCGAGTCGGACCATGTCGGCCCATGGGTGCAGTTCGATCAGTCGCTCGGCCAGGTAGACCTCTTCCGGGCAATTGAGTGTGGACATGTTTCCGGAATCGATGGTAGATCTCACCGCATCGTCTACTTCGGTGTGGCCGTACCCGAGAATGTTTGTGCCGATGCCCATGAGCGACATGTCTATGTATCGTCGGCCGTCGAGGTCCCATACTTGGCAGCCCTTGGCCCTACTGAAATAAGCAGGCCATTGTTCGGGAAGAAACATTTCCGAGCGCTTCGAGAGCAGCATATTGCCGCCAGGGATGATGTTTTTGGCGCGCTTCCAAAGTTTTTGCCCCGTTCCCAATGTCGCACCTTCGTTTCTTCTCAAGTGCTGATTTCCAGCAAAAAGTTCTGGGTTAGCTTTCGTGAGCGCAATGATGTCTGACAAATCAAAATCTGTTCGTGGATCAAAATGGTCAAATACGTTTCTTACAACCTCAAGATCTGCTGGCTCATCAACGGTCCAACGCATAAAAGACACATCGATAGCCGATATCAGGTTAGCCGTTCGGAATTGGCCAGACTCTCGAATATAAGGTGTGACGTGCTCTCGTTGCGCTGCGGTAGTTGCATGAGCATGAGCTAATGCGAGTGAACTCATTGTGAACACTTCCGTATCTAACCCGTCCGGAAATGATGGGGGCGCGGAGTTACTTGCGTAGTCCGCGCCAGATTGGATTCTTAATGAAACTGTCGAGTCAACGATGGCGGGGTCAATAAGGGGGCAGTCACCGGTGATCCGAACTATCACATCTGCGCTCACTGCGACTGCGGCCCGAAAGTATCGATCTAAGACGTCATTTTCGCTGCCGCGGAAAACCTTATATCCGATGTTTTCGACATGCTTCGCCATGACGTCATCGCGTGTATCTAGAGAAGTTGCAACAACGATCTCGTCGATCGATCGCGCATTTGAAAGGCGAGCCAGAAGCAGCTCGATCAGTGGTTTGCCAACTATAAGACTCATGACTTTGTTAGGTAGACGGGTCGATCCCATGCGAGCCTGAACGATCGCAACTGTTTTCATCACCTGATCCATTTTGCGGGGTTGATTAGTTGCTGATCATCGGACGAGACATTCTCTGGCGCGCGTAGTGGAGGTGTCTCGCTTGCAGCAAAAATCTCGTGTGCCTGTCGAACGTTATCGATGCCGACAACAATATGACTTACTTCTGGGAATGACTTTAGGTGGGCGAGACAGGCTTTAACTCGGGTTTGTTCCGTGTCCGTAACCCAATTATCCCATAGCGCTAGCAAACTCGCCCACCGACCAAATTGAGCGGGCCGTTGAGTTGGGTCCATTACTAAAAGCCCCTGAAGAAAGGCAGAACGCACATGTATTTCGGTACCACCCCTTGCCAGCTCATCAATCCAGCCAGACGTTGAGAGGCCACGATCGAAAACATTCATCGGTGCTTGGACGATGTCCGTAATCTGCAAATCTCTCAGGCCATCCAATTCGTTTGGGTTGTAGATCGAAACTCCCAATTTCGAAACAATGCCTTGAGATTTAAGTTTAAACAGCGCATCAGCGAGAACCCGCCCCTGAGGCCCCAACAAATCGGCCGGATTGTGAAGGAGCAACGCGTACAGATTCGTAAGCTTCAATCGAATAAGAGATTTGCTTGCTTCACCGCTCACCCAACCTTGAACATCTTTTATGTCGGACGGTACAGGTGGAAGTTTGGTTACAACGTTCCAAGAGTCGCACCCTATGTCCCCAAGAGTCGCCTCTGCGCCGCCGTAGGCGATTGCGGT
>JBKJMC010000302.1:0-3223 GCA_046596615.1 Ilumatobacteraceae bacterium
CCCAGACCTCGTGTTCGGGCGGTTCGACGAGTCGGTGACGCATTGCGCGGGCGCCCTAGTTGATGCCATCAATGTGCGCCGCAACCTGAAAAACTAAGACACTCCGATGCCAAACCCCCTGCCCCAGCTTCCAAAGATGATCGGCTACGCGCTGGTCGCGCCGAAACTCAAGATCATGTACGTGCCAACGACGAAGGTCGCGTGCAGCAGCATCAAGCTGCTCTTGGCTCAGTCTGAGGGTTCGTACAACCCGGAAGCGTCGCGCCTGATCATCACCCCGAACATCTCGCAGGAACAAACCATCCACAACTATCGCGTGCACGGGTTGGTACGGTTTCTCGATTTACCCGAAAAGGAGCAGTGGAAGATAATCACTTCGCCAGATTGGACGCGCATCGCCACGCTGCGAGACCCACTCTCGCGGGCCTACTCTTCGTGGGAGAATCGGGTGTTCCTGCGCTCGCCCGGGACGCCCGAGGCGATTATCGCGCGCTCGGCCGATGTCGTGATCGACGGCAAGATTGACCTCGCCGCTACCTTCAAAAACTTTGCCAGAGAATTCGCGCTCGACCACCCAACGTTCATGATCGACGACCATTTTCGCCCGCAATTTAACACCTTGTATCGCGACCAACTTGACTACACCCACGTGATCCGCGTCGACAAACCCGGCGAGATGGATCGCCTCGCCAATATCCTCAACGAGAAGTCTGGCAAGAGCCTCAAGCCGTCGCGACTTAATAGCGGGCTTGGCATTAAGTTGGCGCATGTCTACGACCAGGAGACGGCCGACATCGTCTCGGGCATCTACGCGGAGGATTACCGCTGGTTTGATTTCGAGCCGCATCAGTTCACCGCCCAAAGTGTTGCGCTGCCACTTGACGCGCTGCAGACCGCGATGCTGCGCAATCTGCGCGAAACAACCGAACGCTTGACTTACATGTCGCGCGCCGCATTTGCCCGCGTCGGGTTCCGCTACGGTCTCTCGCAGGTTCGCAAGTCGCTGTGGATTCGCATTACGAACCCAAAGGCCAAGGGCGACACTCGGTTGCTGCAGTGGTAGTTCGTTAACAGCGCTGATAGTTTGCAAGCAGATGAGCACCGCACACGCCCCCGCACGAATCGGCATCGTCACCGTTTCTGATCGCGCGTCGGCGGGTACATACGAAGATCGCGGCGGCCCGGCGATAAACGAGTATCTCACGGCGCACCTTTCAGGCACTTGGGTTGCCGTAGCGCGGCTCGTGCCCGACGAAATTGAAATCTTGGCCAGCGCGCTCGTCGAGCTCGCCGACACCGAGGGCTGTTGCCTGATAGTCACCACCGGAGGAACTGGCCCTGCCTTGCGCGACATCACGCCAGAGACAACCGAGATGGTCTGCGAAAAGATGATGCCAGGTTTTGGAGAACTGATGCGCGCCGTTTCGCTCAAGGTGGTGTCGACGGCGATACTGTCGCGCCAGACGGCAGGCATCCGCGGATCTTGCCTGATCATCAACCTGCCGGGCAAGCCCTCTTCGATCGCCGAGTGCCTTGACGCAGTGATGCCTGCGGTGCCCTATTGCGTCGACTTGATCGGTGGACCGCGAATAGAACTTGGCGGTGGGCTAGTCGGCTTTCGCCCTAAGGGTGCGTAACGCTATTGCGCTTCGTATATCTGACCGGCCGCCTTTGGGGCCCGGCTTCGACCGACGAAACCGGCAACGACAATCAGAGTCACCAGATACGGAGCCATCAGCAGGAACTCTGAAGGGATCCCAGTGTTGAGGTTGGAAAGTTTTAGCTGCAACGCCTCCGAAAAACTGAAGACAAGGGCTGCGCTCAACGCGCCGACAGGATGCCAGCGACCGAAGATCACGGCGGCAAGCGCGATGAAACCGCGACCGCTGGTGATATTTTCATCGAAGCGACCGACCGTGCCCTCTGGCCACCACGCCCCGCCGAACCCCGCTACGGCGCCGGCGATCAAGACATTGCGGTAGCGCAGCCTGATCACGTCAACGCCCAGGGTGCCCGCCGCCTTGGGGTATTCGCCGATCGCTCTCGTGCGCAGGCCCCAGCGGGTGCGAAATAACGCCCATGTCGCTATCGCCACGGCCGCCAGCGAAACATACACAAATAGAGTTTGCGTGAAGAGCACGACGCCGATGACTGGAATTTTCGAGAGCAGCGGAACTTCGTAAGGCGCAAATGGTTTGACGAGGTTGTATTGCGGATTCTTAGTCAGCACTCGCGAAGCCAAGAAACTGGTCAAGCCGAGCGCAAAAAAGTTGATCCCGAAACCGACGATCACCTGATCGACGCGGTAGCGAATCGCGAAAACGGCCAAGATTCCAGAGAGCGCGACGCCCATCAGCATCGCCGCCGCAATGCCGGGCCACGGCCCAAGCACCGAACCGACGACGCTGCCCGCGAATGCTGCACCCAAGAGCTGGCCCTCAATGGCGATGTTGATGACGCCGCTGCGCTCGCAGAGTATGCCGGCAAGAGCCCCCATCGTGATCGGCACGCTGCGGGTGACCGTGTCTTGCAGCATTCCAGTCAGGCTGAACGACCCACCGGAGGCAGCCCACGTCAAGAATCCGACCACGAAGCTGATGGTCGCAACTGTAAGCACAACATTGGTGACCTTGCCCATGCCCCGAAGCAGCTGGGCCGCGCCTAGAGCCACGAGGGTAATCGCCAGCGCCCAAGCAAACGGCCTCGCGGGAATGATGAATATGAAATCGTCGAGCAATTTGAAACCAGAGTTGCCGGGACGATTTGTGAAGATCGCGGCCGAGATCAGCCCGAGCACGACATACACGATGCCGACGTTGCGCGACCGTTTACGCTGCTCAGCGCTCTGGCCAATACTCGCGGACTTGATGTCGCTCATGACCCCCAACCCCTAAATGTCTGCGATTGAGTCCCCGTGTCCGACTTGACGCGCCAAATCGCTTTCACCAGCAGTGGCGCGGCGATGAATAGAACAATCAATGCTCGTAAGACCACGATTAAGTCGATAGGCACATCGGTATTGGCCTGCATTTGCCGGCCGCCCGCCTGCAACGCGCCGAACAATATTGCCGCCAAGGCCGTACCGAGAGGCGATGACCTGCCGAGAAGCGCGATGGCGATTGCGTCGAAGCCGATGTTGCCCGCAAAGTTCGGCGACGCGTAACCGTAAGTACCGATGACTTCGCTCGCGCCAGCCATTCCGGCGAATGCCCCCGCGAAAATC
>JBKJMC010000141.1:0-7325 GCA_046596615.1 Ilumatobacteraceae bacterium
AGTTTCCGCCTCTACCACGAGCGCAATCGATATATAAAGGCCGCGCTGCTGCGCGGTCGACGGGCCCGCTACGAAGAATTTTGGGCGTTGCAGGATGTCTCGTTCGAGGTCGAACATGGCGCGACACTCGGCATCATCGGCTCTAACGGCTCGGGCAAGAGCACGATGCTCAAGTGCTTGACCGGCATCTACCACCCCGAAAAAGGCAGCATCTCAATCGATGGCTCAGTTGCCGCGCTGCTCGAACTTGGCGCCGGGTTTCATACAGAGTTATCGGGAAGAGAAAACGTATTCCTCAACGGCGCGATTTTGGGAATGTCCAAAAAAGATATCGAGCGCCAGTTCGACAGTATCGTCGAATTCGCTGGCGTCGAGCGCTTTATCGATATCCCGGTGAAGGACTATTCGTCGGGCATGACCGTGCGTCTGGGATTCTCGATTGCCGCGCACGTCGAACCCGAGATTCTGCTGATCGACGAAATTCTCAGCGTCGGAGACCAGGCCTTCCAGCGCAAGAGCAGCGAAAAGATCGAACAGTTTCGCCGCGAAGGCCGAACGATAGTTGTTGTTAGCCATGGATTGGGGTCGGTACAGCAACTTTGCCAAGAAGTGATCTGGCTTGAGAAGGGCGTGCTCAAACAGCGCGGCCCGGCGGCCGAAGTTATCGCCGCCTACACGGGAGGCACGTACACCGAGCATGCCGCAAAAGATGCGGACTTTCGCGAGCGTTGGGGCACCGGCGAGGCCCACTTCAACCTGATCGAATTGCGCAGACCAGACTCTCGCGCCACCGAGCTCCTAGACACCAACGATGCGGTCGTGATCCACTCCCAACTCACGCCGCAGTCGCGACTCGTTGCGCCGATCATTAAGGCAACCATCTCGAAACTGGATGGCGCCATAGTCTGGTCGAGCACATCGCAGCGTCTGCAGACTCCACTGCGCGGTGTCGCCGACCCACTTGTCGTCGAGATCGACATTCCGTCGTTGCCTCTGCTCGAGGGCACTTACTTTTTGTCAATGGCGATCACTGACGCCACCGGCACAACCGAATACGATCATTGCCAAAACTGGGTGCGCTTCGATGTGCACCAGGCAGACCTGTTCGAGGAGGGCGTCGTAGCGATACCCGCTACCTGGCGCGTGCAACGCTAAGCGCCGAGCCTAATTTAAAGTTCTTCGGCAATTCGGCGCGAAAGTTTGCCGAACAGAAACCATCCACCCGCGAAAGAAATCACCGAAGCGACGCCAAGGTAGGCGATGTTCCCCCACTCCGGCGGACGTCCCGAATAAAGCATGTAGCGGAATGACTTGATGAATACCGCCATTGGGTTCCAGTGCAAAATAAATTCGATGTATGGATGCACCTTGCCGTCCAGTCGATCAGGAGTGTAAATAATTGGGGTGGCGAAGAACATCACCTGGATCACGATCGTCCAAAGATACCGCAGGTCTCTGAAGAACACCGCGCTGGCGGCGAGCGCGAGCGCAAATCCGGAAGCGTATACGGCGAGCAAAACCATCATTAAAAATGCGACGGGGATCCAAGCGATAATTGGGCTACCCGCAATTATCAAAGCAATACACAGCAGCGACATCTCGATGCAGAACTGCACAAACGCAAAAATTACCTGAGCAAAAACGAGAGTCTCCCAGGCGAACGCCACCTTGCGCACGAGGCCGGCGTTGCCTAATAGTGCGCCCATTCCGAGGTTGGTGACGAGCGAGAAAAACCCCCACGGCAAGATTCCGCTAAGCAAGTACAGCGCGTACACCTGAATGCCAGAAGGGCGACCGATCGGCGCAGTCGCCCCGAACACGACACCGAACACAAACCAATAGATGAGCATGTTCGATAGCGGGTTGAGCATTGACCATGCCCAACCGAGAAACGATTTGCGGTATCGCGAGCGCAATTCGCGCAGCGTGAGGTTCCACAAAAGATTTTGCGAACGGCGGAGGTCTGCTATTTGGTGCACGATAGGCATCAACACTAGCGAGCACCACCCGTGGGCGAGGGGGGACTTGAACCCCCACGTCCTTACGAACACTGGCACCTGAAGCCAGCGCGTCTGCCATTTCGCCACTCGCCCGAATGGATGCTTCACGCTAGCAATACATTTGCGACTACCCACCCGTGCCGAGGTATCTACTTGCGCATTATCGGCTCGGGTATCGTATTAGTGATGTCGGCCACAGATTGGGAAACCCGAGAACTGGAATCCGCGTCGCGCGAACGACTATTAGTTGAGATCGGCACGTTGCAGCAGGCCCTTGCAAGTACCGATCAGAGAACCGGGGTCGGCGAACTCCAACAACAAATCAGCGAACTCAAGCAACAAGTCAGCGAACTCCAACAAGGTCTAATAGCAGCCAGAGATTTCGCAATGGGCGCTGCTTCGCGAGCTGGTGAAGCCCAGGCCCAAGTGATCGCGCAGGCGGGTCAATTGGGTGCAGCCCAGGCGCGGGTTGCGTTTCTCTCTAAGCACATTAATCGGATGCGCAATTCGACGACGTGGAAGCTCGGACGAATCATGATGCTGCCAGTACGCATTATCAAAAAAATTACAGGCAAGACTGCGTAGACGAAGTTGCAAATGCCGAAATTTAGTATCGTCACGCCGGTATATAACCCGCCAGCCGCGGCGCTCAAAGCCTGCATCGCCTCGATGCGTAGTCAAACATTTAAAGATTGGGAGTGGTGCATAGTCGACGACAAGTCGAGTGCCCCGCATGTTCGTAAAATTTTGGACAAGGCGCAGCGTAGCGATGCGCGCATTCGAGTTTCGTATCGCGAACAAAACGGAGGAATCGTGGCGGCGTCGCAGGACTCCCTCGACTTGGCGATCGGTGAATTCATAGGGCTGCTTGATCACGACGACGCACTTCACGCCACTGCCTTGCACAAGGTTGCGGCTCGACTCGAATCCGATTCGACGATCGATTACCTCTACACCGACGAAGACAAGCTTGATGAAAATGGTCTTCATTACGATGTGTTTCGCAAGCCCGGCTGGGACAAGGAACGCTTGCGGGGGCAAAATTACTGCTGCCACTTCTCGGTATTTCGCGCAACACTTCTCGACAAGGTCGGCGGGTTTCGCCAAGGGTTCGAAGGCTCGCAGGATTACGACATCATTCTTCGTGCCACCGAAAATGCTCGAACTATTGCTCACATCCCCGAGGTGCTCTATCACTGGCGGTGTGTTCCCGGATCCGCCGCTGCCGCCACCGATGCCAAACCGTACGCCTATGAATCTGGCCGCAAGGCCCTTCAAGAGCATTTTGCTCGCTGTGGCATTGACGCAACAGTAGAGATGAGCCTGCCAGGGCATTACCAATATCGACTCAACAATCTTAAACATTCGCCCCTCGTCAGCATTGTCATACCGACCCGCGGAGACCGCAAACGAGTGTGGGGAGTAACAACATGTTTGGTCGTCAATGCAATTGAAAGCATTCTCAAAACTTCGACGTATAGCAACATCGAAGTGGTTGTCGTCAACGACGTTCATCCGGATGGCACTTCAATCCACGCTTTTGACGCACCAAGCGATCCGCGCGTGCGCGTAATTAGTTACGACAAACCGTTTAACTTTTCTGAAAAGTGTAATGTCGGTTTCTTCGCCTCAAAAGGCGGCGTCGTAATCATGCTAAATGACGACACGCAGGTTATAACCCCTGACTGGATTGAGCAATTGCTCGGACATTTGGAGGACCCGGAGGTGGCGATGGTCGGCCCAATGCTGCTTCTAGAGGATGGTCGAATTCAGAGTGCCGGCCACACCAACAAACCGACGCCGTCGCACATCGGTAGCGGCGAATCTGGAAGTGCCTACGGGATGTGGGGAATGTATACAATCGCCCGTTCGATCAGCGGGGTAACTGCAGCCTGTGTCGCCATTCGCCGATCCGTATTTGAAGAGGTGGGTGGATTTTCTCTTGACTACCCGATCAATTTCAACGATGTTGACTTTTGCTTTAAGGTCCTCGACGCCGGTTACAGAATTGTCTGGACACCAATGGCTCGTCTTTACCACTTCGAATCGATGACCCGACTTCTAAGCGTCGACCAAATTGAGATCGACGCGCTAGAGAAGCGTTGGAAACGCTATTTCGGAATTGATGTTTACACCCCATAAAGCGCGTAAGATGTCTGGGTGTTGCAACGAGCAAACGCGGGCGCAATTAGACCTATTTCAATAGGTCGCGCATTGCTGGCCGAACTTGATTCGCAATTCAACGATCTAGAAAACGGCGCCTCGATCAACCCGCATTTTGTGATCGCAGTTAACGGTGGCGACGCGACCGCTTTGAGCAGTTACGAGTCGGCGATGCTCATCGAATTGCGTCACGCCATCGTCAACCATGCCGCAATCGAGGGTTACCCGCTGTCCGGCGAAGCCGTCATCAGCCTGGTCAAAGACCCCGCCGTCAAGCGCGGCACTTGTCGGGTCACGACTGTCGGATCAGCGGCACCAACAGCGCCACCAACAGCGCCACCAACAGCGACGGAAACGGTGACGGAAGCGCCGTTGCCGACAACCAGCGCGGCGCTCGCATCGGTAGTTCTGGCCGACGGCCAGCGCATCGTCCTTGACCGTGACCTAATTACGGTCGGCCGCCAGAGCGACTGCCAGGTAGTGATTGACGACCACAATGTCAGTCGCCGCCATGCCGAAATTCGCCGCACAACGGCGGGCTGGATCGTCACCGACCGCGGCAGCACGAATGGCACCAAGGTGAACGGCGAGAAAGTTGTCAACGGCCATCTGTTGGCAGATGGCGATGTTCTCGCGTTTGGCTCGGCACTCGCGCGCTTTGAGAATTCGTGATCAGCGTTTCAATCGGCGCGGTTTCAGACACGGGTAAGTCGCGAGCCGCAAACGAAGACTCATTTGTTAGCGAGCCGAATATTCTGGCGGTCGCCGATGGCATGGGTGGGCATAACGCCGGCGAGGTAGCCAGCGCGATGGCAGTGCAGCTGCTGCGCGCCGCCACTGACTATTTGACTCAAACGCCCGACGCTCTCGCAAGTGTCGTGACAGAGATCAACGGCGCGATTTTTGCGGCCGCCACCAGCACTACCGAGCAGCGCGGTATGGGCACAACTATTACCGCGATGGCGATTAGCAGAGCAGGAGTCGCCCCGCAGCAAGTTGTTGTCGCCAACGTCGGCGACTCGCGTACATACCTTGTGCGGGCAGGAGAACTGCGCCAAATAAGCATCGACCATTCGTATGTGCAGGAACTCGTGACTCAGGGAGTCATCACATTTGATGATGCGCGCACGCACCCGCGGCGCAATATTGTCACCCGCGCTCTTGGTATCGACGCCACCGTCTTGGTCGATTCGTGGACCCTGCCAATAATCGATCACGATCGGTATATCTTGTGCAGCGACGGCCTCGTTGACGAGATCTCCAATGAAGAGATCTTGGCGATCTCTGTATTGCATTCAGACCCACAGCAGGCAGCGGTCAACCTCGTCGCGGCGGCGAACAGTCGCGGCGGTCGCGACAACATCACGGTGATTGTGGCCGACTTTCACGAAACAGAATTGCCCGCGCCGTCTACTGTCGGCTCGACAGACCCAACACCGATCGCCAATGCCACGCCGCAGAAAGCAAACTCGATCAGCCGCGTGCTAAAAAAATTTAAGAAAATTTCGCGGGCATAAATGCCTAACAACCCCGAACTGATCAACGATCGCTACGACCTCGGCGCCAGCATCGGCCGCGGCGGCATGGCCGAGGTCTACCTCGCCCGCGACGTGCTCCTCGGCCGACCCGTGGCGATCAAGGTGCTCTTCAACGAATTCGCGACCGACCCCACATTTGTTGAACGTTTTCGCCGCGAAGCCCAAGCGGCGGCGAGCCTCACTCACCCGAACATCGTCGGCGTCTTCGACTGGGGCCGCGTAGGCAACACGTACTTCATCGCGATGGAATATGTGCAGGGTCGCACTCTGGCATCGCTCTTGGCAGAGCGAAAAACTATGACCGCCGGCCAGGCGTGCGACATTGCCATTGAGATCGCCTCCGCGTTGGTTGCGGCTCACGAGAGCGCCGTCGTGCACCGCGACATCAAGCCTGGCAATATCTTGATCGGCAGCGGCGGGCAGGTCAAGGTTGCCGATTTTGGAATCGCCCGCGCCTTCGGCGCCAACGTCGACGACGCGCTCACGCAAACTGGCTCGGTGATGGGAACCGCCACATATTTCTCGCCAGAGCAGGCACAGGGTGGTCAGCCAGATCCGCGCAGCGACATCTACTCATTGGGCATCGTGATGTACGAGATGATCGCCGGGCGTACCCCGTTTTCTGGTGACAACGCTGTCGGCGTCGCCTATCAACAAGTGCACTCCGCACCGGCCCCGCTACACGAATTTGCCCCGGGCGTGCCAATGGGTTTCGAGGCGATCATCGCCAAGTGCTTGGCCAAATCGCCGCAACGCCGCTACGCCACTGCGGCAGCCTTGCGCGACGACCTGCGCCGGTTTGCCAACGGCCAAGAGGTGCACGCACTGGCAGAAGCGCGCAAAACTAGGCCGCTAACTAGCGCCACCGCGACGCAGGCATTCCCCGTGACGCGAGTATCGGCTACCACACCTACCAACTATCAGCACGACAAAGTTGCTGCCACCGAATACCCGCCGTACGACGACATGGTGCCACAGCGAACCGCTCTATATGTATTCGGCGCAGTATTCATCGCCATCGTGTTGTTAGCTGGTGGATTATTTCTCTACCGCACTATTGCTGGTGGTGACTCCAGTAGTTCGATAACTATCCCTGATGTCTCAAACCGCTCGCTCGCCGATGCGAGCAAGGCGTTACTTGAGTTGGGCCTGACGCCGATACCAAACGCGGTGCCGCGCGACGACATCGGCGACGACATCGTTTACGGGCAAGACCCTCCACCGAGTGTGCTCGCCCGCACCGGCGACACGGTGACGCTGACCTACAACCCCGCCAGCGCCAAGATCATGGTGCCGGCAATTCAAGGCCTGCTCGTCAAAGATGCGACGGCGTTGTTGGCACCTCTCGGCTTGCAGCTGACGATTGCCGAAGTGCGCAACGACCCGCTCGTCCCGCTGAATCAGATAATCACCCAAGACCCACCAGCAATGACACCGGTTCGCTCGGGTTCTCTTGTAAGCGTGGTTGTTTCGGGAGGCGACGGCGGTCAATTAATTCCGGCCGTGCAAAACCAGGTCGCGGCGGCGGCGCAACAACTGTTGCAAGGCGCACCGTATTTCTTCGTCGTCACGCTTACCGAAGAGGGTTCGCCGGTAGTTGAGCGCGGCCGCGTGACACGCACCG
>JBKJMC010000257.1:0-2905 GCA_046596615.1 Ilumatobacteraceae bacterium
TCGCCGATTCACTTCGTGGGGCCAGACTTCGCAGCGGTGACCTGCTGCGTCTCGATCCACGCTCAAATTTATTGCTTGAGAAGATCGCTCAGCCGGAGGTTGAGCACCTCCTGCTCGAAGAGGTTCCAGAGATTTCGTATTTGGATATCGGCGGGCTCGACGAACAGATCGAGCAGATCGCCGACGCCGTCGAGCTCCCATTCTTGCACCACGAGCTTTTTGCCGAGCACCAACTACCTGCGCCCAAGGGAATTCTTTTGTACGGCCCGCCAGGCTGCGGCAAAACACTAATCGCCAAGGCGGTCGCCAACTCTCTGGCAAAGAAAGTAGCGGCCAGCACGGGCGGCGAAAAGGGCCGCAGCTACTTCATCAATATCAAGGGACCCGAGTTATTAAACAAATACGTTGGCGAGACCGAACGACAAATTCGTTTGGTGTTTCAACGCGCTCGCGAAAAGAGCGAAGAAGGTTGGCCGGTAATAATTTTCTTTGACGAGATGGACTCGATGTTTAGAACCCGCGGCACCGGTGTGTCCTCCGATATGGAGTCGACAATCGTGCCGCAATTATTGGCGGAAATTGACGGCGTGGAGGGCCTGCGAAATGTAATCGTGATCGGCGCTACAAATCGCGAGGACCTCATCGACCCAGCAATATTGAGGCCGGGTCGTCTCGATGTCAAGATAAAAATCGAGCGGCCCGATGCTGCCGCCGCTCGGCAAATATTTGCCCGCTATCTAACAGAAGAATTGCCAATCGCAGACGCCGACATCTATTTTTACGGGGACGGCAACCGTGGGGCAGCGGTGGCCGCACTTATCGGGCGCACGGTGGACGAGA
This sequence comes from Ilumatobacteraceae bacterium, assembly GCA_046596615.1. Lineage (GTDB taxonomy): Bacteria > Actinomycetota > Acidimicrobiia > Acidimicrobiales > Ilumatobacteraceae > UBA3006. The sequence goes on from JBKJMC010000257.1 coordinate 841, forward strand.
TGTACGTCGAAGGCGATAGCAACAGGTTTCTAGAGGTCACCTATCAAAATGGCGACAAAGACGTATTGTTCTTTAAGGATTTCGCTTCTGGCGCGATGATCGAAAATATCGTTCGCAGGGCTAAGAAGTTGGCGATCAAGCGACTGATCGCCGGGGGCGCGAAGGGCATCTCAGCCAGTGATCTTTCCCAATCGATTCGACAGGAGTTCAAGGAGCACGAAGACTTGCCGAACACAACCAACCCCGACGACTGGGCCAAGATCTCGGGTCGCAAGGGTGAACGCATCGTGTTTATTCGAACACTCGTGCACGAGAACGCAGGTGGCGACTCGCACGAGGGGGGTCGGGCCATTGAGCGCACTGCCACAGGGCAGTATTTGTAGGAAACAACAACGACCATGGCGATACCGAAGGTTTGCGGGATCGAGACCGAATACGGCATCATCGTACGCGGCGCCGATGCGAGCCCGGTAGCGTCCAGCACGCTGCTCATAAACTCCTATCTCGGCCGCAATCAAGCCTTGATCGGATGGGATTTCGGCGACGAGCAACCAGGCAACGATGCCCGCGGCTTTGCCCACGATGGATACGATCCCGAGGTCGACATTCACCTCGTCAACACGGTGCTCACGAACGGAGCGCGCTATTACGTCGACCATGCCCATCCAGAGGTTTCCACGCCTGAGTGCGCCGATGCTCAGGAAGTAGTCGTCTACGACCGCGCCGCAGACGAGATCGTGCGAATGAGCATGAAACTGGCCAACGACAACTTGCCGAGCGGCGCCGAACTCATCGTCTATAAGAACAACTCGGACGGCAAGGGCAATAGCTACGGCTGCCACGAGAACTACCTCGTCGACCGCAATACGCCCTTCGCGCGTCTGGCCGCAGAGATCACAACTCACTTTGTAACACGCCAGATTTTTTGTGGGGCCGGCAAGGTCGGCTGCGAGACATCGAGACACGATGACCCGGTTGCCTTTCAGATCAGTCAGCGCGCCGACTTCTTCGAGGAGGAGATCGGACTCGAGACGACCATAAAACGTCCGATTGTAAATACCCGCGACGAGCCGCATTGCGACCCGACAAAATACCGTCGGCTGCACGTAATCGTCGGAGACGCCAACATGAGCGAGTGCGCCACATTCCTTAAGATCGGCACGACATCGATCGTGTTGGCGATGATCGAGGACGAGGTATTGGCGCACATCGGATATTTGGCCCACCCCGTGCCAGCAATCCGCCAGGTCAGCAGGGATACCTCGCTGCGATCAACCGTGTTGCTCAATAACGGATTGCGCGCTACTGCGCTCGAGATGCAGTGGTCACTGTTAGAGGCGGCGCAGAAATATTCGATGTCACACGGCCTTGCGACGGTCGGAGAAGAGGTAGGACAACGGATCTTGTCTGCCTGGGAGCATGTTCTTGCGGGTTTAGAACGTGATGTCGACTCGGTTGCCGACATCGTCGACTGGGTGGCAAAGAGACGAATTGTCGACGGCTACGCACAGAGGCACTCGCTTGCCACAAGCGACCCGCGGCTAAAGGCAATTGATTTTCAGTATCACGACATGAGGGCAGAAAAATCTTTGGCCCTGCGTGCCGGCCTGCGCGTGATTGTCGACCCTGCTGACGCCCTTAAGGCGGTGACGCACCCACCAGAGTCGACTCGTGCCTACTTTCGAGGCACGTGCCTGCAGCGATGGCCAGAGAGCGTCGTAGCCGCCAACTGGGACAGCGTCGTCTTCGACACCAAAGATGAGGCCTTGACGCGCATCCCGATGATGGAACCACTGCGCGGAACGCGCCAACTCACCGAGGGACTATTCTCTAGGGCCAAGACTCCGGCCGATCTAATCGCGTTACTCGCCGATTTGGACACTGAGTACTAAATCTTGCTTACATTTTGGGTATGGTGCGTATATGCCTGAACGCGTAAAGAAGCAAAAGTCAGGGCCCACGCGCGATACCCCAATCACCGCCGAAGGCAAGCCGGCGTCAGTTTCGGGCGAGAGATTGAAGGCCGACCTCGATGACATGCTCGACGAGATCGACGGGATTTTAG
>JBKJMC010000286.1:0-3957 GCA_046596615.1 Ilumatobacteraceae bacterium
GCCCGAGCGGTGCAAGTAAGTCTTGGTATCAATCGGCGGCACGTAGTGCACGACGATGGCGACGTCATCGATGTCGATGCCGCGCGCTGCCACGTCGGTGGCTACCAAGATGTTGACCTGGTTGTCGGTGAAGCGCTTCAGCGCTCGTTCGCGGGCGGCCTGCGGCAAGTCGCCGTGAATAGCCAGTGCCCGAGCGCCTAAGTCGTTGAGCGAATCCGCAACTTTGTCGCAGGAGCGCTTGGTATCGCAAAACACTACGGTCTTGCGGTCACCCTTGGCCAGCGCCGCGATGATCCGATCCTTGTCCATGTGGTGCACGCCCAAGAATAGGTGTCGCATCGTGCCCACCGTGTCGGTTGGCGCGTCGATCGAAACCTCTTCGGGTGTCTTCAGGTAACGCTTCACGAGCTGGGCAACCTGGCCGTCGAGCGTGGCCGAGAACAACATCGTCTGGTGTTCGCGCGTGACGTGGCGCAACACCCATTCGACCTGGGGCATGAAGCCCTCGTCGGCCATACGGTCGGCTTCGTCGATGACTACAACTTGCACCGCGCTGAGGTCGCACTCGTTGCTCTTCATCAAGTCGATCAGGCGCAGCGGCGTGGCCACAATCATCTCGACGCCCTTGATCAGTTCATCGATCTGCTGGTCGCGAGATGCGCCTCCGTAGACGGCCAGCACTCGCCTGTTGCAATGCTTGGCGATCGGCGCCATCACCTCTGCCACCTGCAGGGCCAGTTCGCGCGTCGGCACGAGCACTAACCCGTGCGGCTTTCGCGGCGCGGCAGGCGTGTCGATGCGGGCCAGCATCGGGATTCCGAACGCCAGCGTCTTGCCCGAACCCGTGCGGGCGCGCCCGAGTAGGTCGCTGCCGGTCATCGCAACCGGGATCGCGGCCGCCTGAATCTCGAATGGTTCGGAGAAGCCAACTGCTGCGAGCCCGGCGTCGATGTGCTCTGGCACGCCGAGAGCGGCGAAGCCAGTCGGTGTCGAGACAGTTGGGGTCGAGACAGTTGGAGGATGTGTCATCAGCGGATTCAGGCTACCAATCTGCCGCCAATTATTTTCGGAATAAGTAGACGCAGGGGTTCAAAATCTGTATGGTCAATAAGCCGTTACTCACAACCCCAAGGAGGTGCTCATGCCAACAGACAACAGTTACTCAAATACTGATACGTCGACTAACTCATACCTAGAGAATTGTCACCCCACTACCGAGCCATCCTTGACGGGTCGCAAGGGCATCCCCTACGACTGGTACTCATTGCTTTTACCGTCCGAGACCGTCTTCGAAGCGTCGCTGAACACGCTGCTGAGCGCAGAAATCACCAACTTGTTCGTATCTGGCGACATCTTCACGCCCAATACAAGTAAGTGAATTCTGCTACTTCGGTAGCACCGCAACGACCAGCCCGAGTCCTCGTACTCGGATGTGGATCGGTCGCTCAGTGCGTTGTGCCGTTGCTCATACGCGATCTCAAGTTCGTGCCAGCAGCGATTACGGTCGTCGATTTTCGCGATAATCGCTCGCGAATATCCGAGCAGATCAAGGCCGGCGTCAAGTACGAGCAAGACGGCGTCACCCGCGACAATCTCGACGCGTTTCTTTCGGCGCGCCTCGGCGCCGGCGACCTGTTGCTTGACTTGGCGTGGAACATCGACTGCCCGACGATTCTCGAGTGGTGCCGCGATCACGGCGTGCGTTATCTCAACACCTCGGTCGAGCTGTGGGATCCGTATCTCGATGCCGCCAAGATGCACCCGACCGACCGCACCCTGTACGTGCGCCATCAGGCGATCCGCAAGATGATCGCGCGGTGGGGCTCGAACGACGGTCCGTCCGCGGTCGTTGAGCACGGCGCCAACCCAGGCATGGTCAGCCACCTCGCCAAGCAGGGGCTCAGCGAAATCGCCCACAAACTGTTGGCCGACGGCAAGGCCGGCGCGCGCGCACCAAAATTAGAGGCCGCGCTCGCCGACCAACAATTCAACCAACTGGCGATGCTCACCGGCACGAAGGTGATTCACATCAGCGAACTCGACACGCAGGTCACCGATCAACCAAAACTCATCGACGAATTTTGCAACACGTGGTCTGTCGAGGGTTTTTACGAGGAGGGCGTCGCGCCAGCCGAACTCGGTTGGGGCACCCACGAGAAGTGGATGCCCGCCAATGCTCACGCGCACCACGACGACGGCCCGCGCAACCAAATCTGTATCGCCCAACCGGGCATGGAGACCTGGGTGCGCACGTGGGTGCCGTCCGGCGAGTCGCTGGGCATGGTCATTCGCCACGGCGAGTCGTACACGATGAGCAATCACCTCACGGTCTTCAATCCCGAAGGCACGGCCGCGTATCGCCCGACCGTGCACTACGCCTACCATCCGACTGACGCGGCGATCAACAGCGTGCTCGAGTTGCGCATGCGCAACTGGAAGATGCAGTCGCGCGAGCGGATCATGAACAACGAGATCATCGATGGCCGCGACGAACTCGGCGTATTGCTGCTCGGCCACGACTACAAGGGTTGGTGGACGGGCTCGCTGCTGTCGATTCACGAGGCGCGCAAGATCGTGCCCGGCCAGAGCGCCACAACCGTGCAGGTTGGGGGCTCTGTCATCGCCGCGATGCAGTGGCTCATCGACTGCCCGAACGAGGGCGTGCGCGTGCCGGACGAACTGCCGTGGCAGAAACTGCTCGCCGACATGCGCCCCTACACGGGAGAGATCTACTCGGCCCCCGTCGACTGGACCCCACTGGCAAATCGCAATGATCTCTACCCCGGGTACGGCAACGACAGCGGCCGCATCGACCAATCAGACCCGTGGCAATTCGCCAACTTTCTGGTCTAATCACCGCGCTAGGATCGTTTGCGACATGAACAAGCGCGACGGACTCCTACTTACCTAGCGGCGACAGCCACATAACGCTGTCGTCGCACCCCCGAGCCAAAAGGCCCGGGGGTTTTTTATTTACTAAGAAAGAAAACAAAATGCCGCCACCATCAGTACAGCCAAAGAAAATGCCGTTCGAGAAGTACGCGCCACGGGTGCCGATCGTCTTGCACGACCGCACCTGGCCGAACCAGATCACTACCAAGGCCCCGCTGTGGTGCTCGGTCGATCTTCGCGACGGCAACCAGGCCCTCATCGATCCGATGGACCCAGAACGCAAGCTGCGCATGTTCAAGACGCTCGTCAAGATGGGTTTTAAGGAAATCGAGGTCGGATTCCCTTCCGCCAGCCAGCCCGATTTCGACTTCGTGCGACTGCTCATCGAACACGACCTGATCCCCGACGATGTCATTATTCAGGTGCTCGTGCAGTGCCGCGAAGATTTGCTGAATCGCACTTACGAGTGCCTGCAGGGCGCACCACGCGCCATCGTGCACTTCTACAACTCGACAAACCCGCTGCAGCGCGAAGTCGTTTTCGGCCTCGACAAGGCGGGCATCATCGACATCGCCACCAACGCTGCGCGAATCTGCAAACAGTTAGAGCAAACCCTCGTCGGCACCGAGGTGCGTTACGAATACTCGCCAGAGAGCTTCACGCTGACCGAGCCCGAGTTCGCGATCGAGATTTGCGAAGCGGTGATGAATGTCATCAAGCCGACGAAGTCAAAAAAGTTGATTCTCAACCTGCCGGCAACCGTCGAGTGCTATTCGCCCAACGTCTACGGCGACGTGATCGAGTGGTTCGGTCGCACGATCGCCGCCCGCGACACCGTGATTGTCTCGTTGCACCCGCACAACGACCGCGGATGCGCAGTTGCCGCCGCCGAGTTCGGCGTTATGGCCGGCGCCGATCGCGTCGAGGGCACGCTGTTCGGCAACGGCGAGCGCACCGGCAACGTCGACATGATCACGATTGCGCTCAACCTCCTCACGCAGGGAGTCGATCCTGGCCTCGACTTGTCGCAGATCGACGAGGCGAGGACGATCGTCGAGGAGTGCA
>JBKJMC010000183.1:0-3781 GCA_046596615.1 Ilumatobacteraceae bacterium
CACTCCCACTCGATGGTGCCCGGGGGGCTTGGAGCCAGGGCCCGAGCGGCCCGGCGGCGCAGCCGCCGAGAGCGGGAACAACGTGTCGGATGACGTGACCTCCGCTCCGCCCCCGGCGGGCAGCTACCAGGTCATTCCCACTCGATGGTTCCGGGGGGCTTGGAGGTCACGTCGTAGGCGACGCGGTTGATGCCGGCGACCTCATTAATAATTCGCGACGACATCTTCTCGAGCAGGTCGTATGGCAGGCGCGCCCAATCGGCCGTCATGGCGTCGTCGCTGGTGACGGCCCGGATAATGATCGGTCGGCCGTAGGTGCGCTCGTCGCCCATCACGCCCACCGAGCGAATGTCGGCGAGCACAGCGAATGCCTGCCAGATCTCGCGCTCGAGACCGGCCGCGCGAATTTCCTCGCGGACAATCGCGTCGGCTTCTTGCAAGATTGCGACCTTGTCTGGCGTGACCTCGCCAATGATGCGCACGCCAAGGCCTGGGCCCGGAAACGGCTGGCGCCAGACGATCTCGTCGGGAAGGCCGAGTTCGCTGCCGACCTTGCGGACCTCGTCTTTAAAAAGCGTGCGCAGCGGCTCGCACAACTTCAGCGTCATGTCTTGTGGCAAACCGCCGACGTTGTGATGGCTCTTGATCACGCTCGCCGTGCCGTCGACTCCGCCGCTCTCGATAACGTCTGGATATAGCGTGCCCTGAACCAAGAACTTAGCGTCTGTCAACCCGCCCGTGTTTTCTTCAAAGATGCGCACGAACAACTCGCCGATGGCTTTGCGCTTGGCCTCTGGCTCCGTGATGCCTTGAAGTCGCTCGAAGAATCGTGCACCAGCATCAACATGAATAAGTTCGATGCCCATGTTTCGCTGAAACGTTTCGACGACCTGCGCGCTTTCATTCTTGCGCATCAGGCCGGTGTCGACGTACACGCACGTAAGTTGTTTGCCGATCGCCTTGTGCACGAGCGCGGCCGCGACAGCAGAGTCAACGCCGCCAGATAATCCACAGATGACTCGTTCGCCGCCGACTAGTGAGCGCACGGCGGCAACCTGGTCTTCGACAATTGACGCCATCGTCCAGGTTGGCTTGGCGCCAACGCAGCGATGCAAGAAGTTCTCGAGCACCGCCTGACCAAACTCGGTTTGCGCGACTTCGGGGTGATACTGCACTCCCCAAATTTTGCGCGATGTATTTTCAATGACCGCCATCGGTGAGTCTGCTGTTGCCGCCGTAGCCGTGAAGCCACTAGGCACGACCGACACCGCATCGAAGTGGCTCATCCACACATCAATGCTTTCGCCGATTTTCTGCGGCAACAATGTAGAACTCGAACCGGCGAGGCGAGAAAGTTTCGTGCGACCATACTCGCCTCGCCCGCCACGGGCGACAGTACCGCCGAGTTGCTGGGCGATGAGTTGACATCCGTAACAGATTCCTAAAATCGGAATGCCGAGTTCGTAAATTTTCGGATCGAGGGCGGGGGCGCCTGCGACGTGAACGCTCGCGGGGCCACCAGACAAGATAATGCCAACCGGGTTGCGGGCTCGCACTTCTGCCGCCGTGATGCGATGCGGCACTATCTCTGAATAGACCTGAGCCTCGCGAACTCGCCGCGCGATCAGTTGGGCATATTGGGCGCCGAAGTCAACGACCAACACGGTCTCCAACACGGTCTCCAAAACGGTCGCAGGCAGAGTCGTCTGCGGAGTCGGCAGTTGGGCGATTCTGGCGGCCATAGTGACAACTGACTGTAGTTGGCGAGTGGCATTCGAGGCTCGAAGGTGTGACGATGTAGTCATGCAGAATCGAACAAGTCTTGGGCTCGCGATTATGACCCCAGCTTTTTTCGCAATCGCGCTGGCCTGCGCAGCGGCGCCCGCACTGGCGCTTGGGTCGACGATGTCAGGGTCTGGCGCTAATACGGATACGACAACCGACACGACTCCGCAGCCGTCCGTGACTTCTATATACACATACAATTTGCCGGGCAGTGTCAGCGACTGCGTGGGGCTTTACCCCAGACCAGGCTGTGGCACCAAGCCCGTACTCTCGGGCGATCGCGGCGGCGTTATGCAATACGCCACTTTTGCTACTTTAATTGCCGGGCTAACCGTAATCATGACTGTGATCGCGCGCAGCGTTATTAGGACCGATCGCGCCAAGGCCCAGCAGGTTTCTCAAAAGTCGAACAACTAGCCTCGCCGTGTGAAAAATAATGCGGGGCTCGTTGGCGTGGCGATGGCTGTCGTCAGCGCGGCGCTGTACGGCATTACACCGATATTCGTGTATCACGCCTTCGACTATGGCGCCGATCCTTTCGGTTTGATGACGACCAGGTATGTAATCGCCAGCATCATCTTGTTCAGCGTTCGTCTCGCGCGCAGTGGCTTTGGCGGGTGGCCCACGCGTAAGTTGCGCATTCAATTATTTCTGCTCGGCGCAATCGGTTTGTATCTCAACAGCGTGTGCATGTTTAGTGCCATGAAATACCTCGACAGTGGCCTGGCAATGGTTATCTTTTACTTCTACCCAATTCTCGTTGTAATCTTTGGATGGATTATCTACCGCCACAAGCCGCCAGCGATCATCTGGCCGTGTTTGCTAACGACGATCATCGGCGTGGTTCTGAGCGCGAGCGACGTGCAAGGAGGGCAAGCAACCGGGGTTGCCTACATCGTATTTGGCGCGTTCGCCTACGCGATCTACTCGGTCTTCGGCGGCACAATCATGCCACGTGCCGACCTGCTTACAGGTTTGTGGCTCGTGTTTACGGGCGCGGCTTTTTCTTTTGTCGTCGTTTGGCTTCTTGATCCACCGGGTTTGCCAACGACGATGCCATACGTCGCCAACGTCTGGCTGCCTGCACTAGAGATCGGTACCGTCGGCACGATCGGCGCGATGGGCATTTTCTTTGCGGGTATGAATCGAATCGGAGCAAGTAAGAGCGCAGTCATCGGAACATTCGAGGTGCTCGTTTCCGTCGGCACGGGGGTTGTGTTTCTGTCGCAGTCGCTTTCGCGCCGCCAGATTTTTGGGGCGATTCTGATATTGGGTGGCGTACTATTACTGGCGCAGCGCGAGGCCAGGTTAGCCAGTACGCCAATACCGCAGGTGCACGCCTAATCGACCCAGGAATGCGGCCATCTCTGGCCGTGCGAATCTGGGGCTAGGCGCGTAGCCTTAAGAATGTGCATCGCGTTGATGCACAAAGTGTCAACATATTAATTGTCAAAAACATAGAACTTAAGTACTTCTTGCAGGGTTGGGTGTAATCCCCTACCGGCGGTGAAAGCCCGCGACCCCCACGAGCGATCGTGGGGCTGACTTGGTGAAATTCCAGGGCCGACGGTCATAGTCCGGATGGGAGCAAGAAGACGTAGGTACCGCCTGCACGTGGGCGCGTCAGATTGAATTGGCGCACGCGCGTGTAAGTGCCGCTTTCGTCGTCGATCCCCGTTGCCTGGGCGAAGTTGAACGACATGAAAGCGAAGATGATGACCACAATTGACGAGCAGGCGATGCAGCTGGCGGTGGCGACAGCCGCGCAGGCGCGCCTGCGCAGTCGGCCGAACCCGTGGGTCGGTGCGGTCATCACAAATCGCAACGGCGTCGTCTCAACAGGAGCAACTGCTCAACCCGGCGGCGCGCACGCCGAAATCGTCGCGCTTCAAGCGGCAGGAGAAGATTCACGCGGTGCGACTTTATACACGACCCTTGAGCCTTGCAGCCATACTGGCCGCACTGGTCCGTGCACCGATGCGATAATCAGTGCCGG
>JBKJMC010000270.1:0-2523 GCA_046596615.1 Ilumatobacteraceae bacterium
TCACGGCGATGATTTATTTAGGTTGGGCGACGGTCACGGTGCCCGATCGCGAGCGGCCGGCGGCCAACATCAAATACTTCGGCTAGGCGCGAGGGTCGCATTGTCAATGCCCAAACACTTCGAGATTTTGGGGGTGCTAGCCCTTGACCCAACTAGTTCGACCCTTAACGCTTTTGCAAACCAATTTAGTTTTGCCGACTGTGGCGCGCGCTCCTGACCTTGGGCATGGTCCACCGACTTTAGACGCAGCCGAAGTCGTCGGCGTTGTCGTCGTTGTCGCGGAGGAGCTCCCACCAGATGCATCTTGCTTCAGTTGGACGGCGGCGATTCCGGCTGGTCCAATTCCGAAATACAGCAAAAGACGACCCGCTCCATCGAGAAATACTTCGGGGTCATTTCCGGCCGAGTTTTCAAAACCATTTCCTAGACCTACGAGATCGAGCTTATTCTCGTTTGTGAACACCAAACCATCGGTGGATGTCGCGTAGTACAGGCCGATGCCGGTTGACTTGTTGGCCGACATTGAAGCATTGTCAAAATAGAACATGGTGAATGTCCCGTCGCTGTGACGCACGACGGTCGGGTGTTCGGCGCTGCGCGTAATGTTTTGAGCGCCCGCCCCAATACGGACTCCTGATTCGGCGGTCCATGTGAGGCCATCTGGGGACGTGGCACTAAATACCTTCCATGGATCGGGACCGGTCCCGGGCTTTGGCAGGTCGCTGAAGTAGGCACGATAACTTCCGTCATTAAGTCGGACCACACCAGGGCCGGTAAGCCCACCACTAACTCCGGCGAACTGCGACTTGCTCAAGCACACTTCGGTTTTTACGGTAAAGGTCAGACCATCAGGCGACGTCGAACAACTGAAACCATCGCTGCTGGCGTTGTACATCGCCCAAGTTCCGTCAACCAATTTTATCACCCGCGGTTGACCTCGGAAGTTGGCGCCACCAAACGGGTTCCCTTTATATGTGAAAGTCTTCCCATCGACCGAATCAGCGATGACCGTTCCTAGGCCGGTGGCAAATACGTAAGCACGAACAGTTCCATCCGTGAGTGCAACTGCAGAAACGTCGGCAACCGGATTCGATGATCCGGGAAATGTTGCAGTCGACAAAATTTTGGCGCTCAAGAGTGTTGCGCTGTATGGTCCCTTAGGCATATTGCCCCCGGCGTCCGCGGCACGAACTTCTTGCGCTACGGGGAAAAGCGCTGTCGACAAGACGAGACCAATAGAAATTATTCTCTTTATCGGCATCCCGACAGTTGTATAACAATTGATCATGGCTGGCGCTACTCCCTTTTGTAATCGAAACTATTTATCACCGCAGATTATAATAATAACTCTTACTTTACTATGAAGCGATAAAATCAGCTTGGGCGATATAACCCGAATACTTCGCGTAAGGCGTCGCTGACTTCGCCCAATGTGGCATGACTGCGCAGGGCCTCTTTCATCGGGTACAACAAGTTGGCGCTCCCCTGAGCTGCGGCCTTGACGTCTTCGAGCCGGGCGGCGACTTCGGCCGTGTTGCGGTTGGCCTTGAACGACACGAGCCGAGCGATCTGCTGCTTTTCTAGGTTTGGATCATTCGGCGCGATCTTCGGTTCTGGTTCGCCGTCGGCCGCGAACCTGTTGACACCTACTAATGCGCGCGAGCCGGCATCGATCGACTTTGTGTACGCGTACGCCGCCTCTTCGATCTCATCCATCTGAAAGCCCGCCTCGATGGCGTCGACGGCGCCGCCCATCTCGTCAATCTTGACGATGTACTCCCATGCCAGGCGCTCGACTTCGTTGGTTAGCGCCTCAACGTAATACGAACCAGCGAGCGGGTCGGGCGTGTCGGTGATGCCGCTCTCGTAGCCGATGATCTGCTGCGTGCGCAGGGCGATGCGCGCGGCCTCTTCGGTCGGCAGGCTGAGCGCTTCGTCGTAGCCGTTGGTGTGCAAACTCTGCGTGCCGCCCAAGACCGCGGCCATGCTCTGGATCGCGACTCGCACGACGTTATTCAGCGGCTGTTGCGCAGTCAGCGTCGAGCCGCCAGTTTGCGTGTGAAAACGCATTAGCTTGCTCGCCTCCTTGGTCGCACCGAAGCGCTCGCTCATGATTTTGTACCACATTCGGCGAGACGCCCGAAATTTGGCGATCTCTTCGAAGAAGTTGTTGTGGCCGTTCCAGAAAAAACTCAAGCGCGGGGCGATGTCGTCAACGCCGAGGCCGGCGTCGATCGCGCCCTGCACGTAGGCGATCGCGTTCGACAGCGTGAAAGCGAGTTCTTGCACCGCGGTGCTGCCGGCCTCGCGAATGTGGTATCCAGAAATCGAAATCGTGTTCCACTTCGGAATGTTCTTGGCGCAATACGCAAACACATCTGTGATCACGCGCATCGACGGCCGCGGCGGGTAGATATAAGTGCCGCGAGCGATGTACTCCTTGAGCAGGTCGTTTTGTATCGTGCCGCTGATCGCCGACGAGGCGATGCCCTGCTCTTCGGCCACTAGCTCGTACAGCAACAA
>JBKJMC010000268.1:0-8756 GCA_046596615.1 Ilumatobacteraceae bacterium
CAGTGGCGCGCGAAATCTTTGCCCAGCGCGACGGCCTGTGCTCGCTCGTTTTCGTGGTGCGGGAAGCACAAATCCATGCCGCCACAGTGCAAGTCGAAACCCTCGCCGAGTAGCGCCAGACTCATCACGACACACTCGCTGTGCCAACCCGGCCGACCCGCGCCCCACGGTGATGGCCAGGACGGCTCATTTGGCTTCGAAAATTTCCACAGCGCGAAGTCGGCGGAGTTGCGCTTCTCGGCGGCGCCCACCACCTCGCGGTCGCCTCCGCCGCTCAACATCTCGTCTAGTTGTTGATGTGCGAGTAACCCGTAATCGGCGACCATAGTCACATCCAGATAGACGCCATCCCCCGTTACGTAAGCGCCATCGCCGGCCACCAAGGTTTCGATCATCGCCACCATCTGCTCGACATACTCGGTGGCGTGCGGAACATCGGTCGGTCGCAACACATCAAGTTTGCCCATCGCCTCGAACCACATGTCTTCGCACTTATGCGTTATCTCTGACCAGGGGCGATTCTCGCGCTTGGCGCGTTCGATGATCCTGTCGTCGATGTCCGTGATGTTCGAGACGAGGCGAACCGTAACGCCAGACCACTCGAGGTATCTGCGCAAGATGTCGTAGACCAAAGTTGCCCGGCCATGGCCCAAATGCGGCGGCCCGTAAACCGTTGGGCCACACAAATAGATGCCGATTCGCCCGGGTTGGCGCAACTGCAGCTCTCGAACCTCCCGCGTCGCGGTGTCGTAGAGATTCAGCACGCCATAAGCCTAGGGGCGTGCGTGCATGCCGAGCCCAACCAAGTGGCAATACAGTTACACGGCAATGAAAGACTCGTCCAAACAGACTTCGGGAGTGCCCGACTCGCCGACGCTCGACGGGATCGAGGCGCGTTGGATCGAAACTTGGGAGCGGACGGGCGTCAACAAGTTCGACCGTACTGCTAGTCGCGAAAATGTATTCGCGATCGACACGCCGCCGCCCACCGTCAGCGGCTCGCTGCACATGGGGCACGTCTTCAGTTACAGCCACACCGACGCGCTCGCCCGCTTTTGGCGGATGCGCGGCAAGGACGTGTTCTACCCGATGGGATGGGACGACAACGGCCTGCCGACCGAGCGCCGGGTGCAGAACTATTTCGGCGTGGCCTGCGACCCGAGCGTGTCATTCGACAAAAACTTCAAGCCACCGTTCAGGGGCGACGTGCCCAAGGGCCACCGCTCCGTGGCGATCTCACGCCCAAACTTCATCGCCCTTTGCGAAGAACTGACACATCGAGACGAGAAGGTGTTCGAGGATCTGTTTCGCCGCCTGGGACTGTCGGTCGACTGGACGCTGTTGTACACGACGATCGGCGACCACTCCCGGCGCACCAGCCAGCACGCGTTCTTGCGCAATTTGTCGCGCGGCGAGGCCTACGCCCAGGAGGCGCCGACTCTTTGGGATGTCGATTTCGGCACGGCTGTGGCGCAGGCAGAGCTGGAGGACCGCGAACGCCCCGGCGCGTACCACGCGATCGCGTTTAAGCACAGCGAAGGAAATGGCGACGTCAACGGCGAAGTCATTATCGACACAACTCGCCCGGAGTTGATCGGCGCGTGCGTTGCCCTGGTCGCGCACCCCGACGACGCGCGATACTCCCACATGATTGGCAAGACGGTGCGCACGCCGTTGTTCGACGTCGAGGTGCCGGTGCGCAGTCATCCGCTCGCGCAGATCGACAAAGGCACGGGCATCGCTATGGCGTGCACGTTCGGCGACCTCACCGACGTGATCTGGTGGCGCGAACTGAATCTGCCGACGCGCGCAATAATCGGCCGCGACGGGCGCATCGTCGCGGATGCGCCAGAAGTAATGAAGTCACCGAGCGGCATCAGTGCGCATGCTCAACTTGCGGGCAAAACTGTCAAGCAGGCTCAGGTTGCCATCGTCGAGATGTTGCGCGCCAGCGGCGACATGCGCGGCGAACCCCGCACCATAACTCACCAGGTCAAGTTCTATGAAAAGGGTGACCGCCCGCTCGAAATCGTTACGAGCCGACAGTGGTACATCCGCAACGGCGGGCGCGACGATGCCATCCGCGAGCAATTGCTACAGCGCGGCTCGCAACTGACATGGCACCCGGACTTTATGGAGCATCGCTACGACAACTGGGTTCAAGGATTGAACGGCGATTGGCTCGTGAGCCGACAGCGTTACTTCGGCGTTCCGGTGCCGCTGTGGTACAAGGTTGACGAGTCCGGGCAGCCAGATTTTTCTGCGCCGCTCGTGCCGACGGACGCGCAGCTGCCTATTGACCCGAGCTCTGATGTGCCGAACGGATTCAGTGATATGCAGCGCGGCGCCGCTGGTGGCTTCATCGGCGACCCCGACGTGATGGACACATGGGCAACCTCGTCGCTGACGCCGCAACTCGCTGGCCGTTGGCTCGACGATAACGCGATGTTTAATAACGTTTTCCCGATGGACATGCGGCCGCAGGCTCACGACATCATTCGCACCTGGCTGTTCTCGACGATGGTGCGCTCGCACTTCGAGTTTGGTGTCGTGCCGTGGCGCAACGCCACGATCTCTGGCTGGATTCTCGACCCCGATCGTAAGAAAATGTCGAAGTCAAAGGGCAACGTTGTCACGCCGATCGAACTGTTCGACGAATACGGCAGCGACGCGGTGCGCTACTGGGCCGCGAGCGCCCGTCCAGGCGTGGATACGGCGTTCAGCGAGGACCAGATGAAGGTTGGACGCAAGTTGGCGACCAAGTTTCTGAACGTAACAAAGTTCGTGCTCGGGTTCGACGCCGTTCCCGAAACAACACCAGTTACACAGCCTCTCGATATGGCGATGTTGCAAAGACTCGCCCGAGTAGTCCGAGAGTCGACAGAGGCGCTCGAAGGTTTCGATTACGCGCGGGCGCTTGAGCGCACCGAAGAATTCTTTTGGTGGTTCTGCGACGATTACGTCGAACTGGTCAAGACGCGCGCGTACGAAAAGTCTGAACATACGGCTTCTGCCGTTGCCGCACTGCGTCGCGCGCTGGCCGCATTGCAGCAACTGCTGGCGCCGCTAATGCCGTTCGTAACAGAAGAGGTCTGGCACTGGTGGCACAACGATTCGGTTCATACGAGTTCTTGGCCGACCACTGCCGACATAACGGCGGACTTTGTCGTGCGCGACGACAGCGAAGACCTGCTAAATTCGGTCTGCGAAGTTTTGTCGCAGATTCGCCGCGCCAAAACCGAAGCCAAAACTTCGCAACGCACCGCTGTCACCGATCTGTCAATTTCTGCCACGGCAGCACAACTGCGACTCATTGGCATCTGCATGCAAGACCTGCGCAACGGCGGAGTGTTGAGCAATGTGGCCACCACTGAACACGAGCAAGACGCGATTTCCGCAAAAGTTCAACTCGCATTACCTTGAGTAGTGACATGACGAAACTTCCCAACCGAATCCAGAGACCCATCGCGCACAGGCTCGTGCTGATTTTCAACATCGCTGTCGCCTCGACGCTTTTGATTGCTGGCGCCGGTCTGTTGTGGGCCGGCCAACGCCTCGACGGGCGCCAGGTTGTCTCGATCAACGGCTCGTCCCCAGGCACGCCAGCGCCAGACGCAATAATTGCGCCGTCCGACGAATGGAACCTCACACCTGGCGATCTCCAGGCCAAGAACTTCTTGCTAACTGGCTCAGACAACGGCAGTTGCGTCGACCCGAACTCGCCATTTGCGGGCGCGTTCGGTGACCGCACGAGTTTCGGCGAGCGCAGCGACACGATCATGGTGATTCGCGTCAACCCGAAAAACAATCAGGCCGCTTTCTTGTCGTTTCCGCGCGACCTGTGGGTCAAGATCGCCCACTCGACCAGAACCAACCGCATTAACACCGCATTCGACCGCAAGAACCCTAACCAACTGATCGACACGATCTACCAAAACTTCGGCGTCAAGATTGACCACTACGTGAACGTCGACTTCTGCGCGTTCAAACAAATCGTTGACGCTGTCGGCGGCGTGAGTGTGCCGTTCTTATACGAGACCCGCGACAAGAAGACCGGCCTCCGCATACCGGCGCCCGGCTGCTTCAAGTTCTCCGGCGACCACGCCCTCGCGTATGTGCGCTCGCGCTCTGGTTATATGTATCTCGACCCCGCGACTGGCGAATGGAAGGCTGACGCCAGTAGCGACCTCGGCCGCATCGGTCGACAGCAAGATTTTATTCGCCGCTCGATGCAGCGCGCGCTCGACAAAGGCTCGGGTAGCCCGAGGGTCGCCAATGACTTGCTCGGTGCCGCGCTCAAGAACGTAATTACAGACGACAACTTGACGCCGATCACGATGCTGCAACTTGCGCAGTCGATGCGCAGCCTCGACACATCTGCGATCGCCACCTACACAATCGCGGCCAGTGGGCAAATGATCGGTGACCAGGCCGTGCTCGTGCCGACAATTCAGAACGAAAAGATGCGTCAGATTTTGGCGATATTTCAGGGCTTGGCCAGCATCGGCTCGCCCACTTCGACCGTGGCCGCCGACACGACCACCGGCAACACGATCACCGGTGACACTGGCGCGCTTGGCCAATCACAAACGATCAAATTTGTGATCGTGGCCACGCCGACTGCGACTGCGACTACGACTACGACGATCCCCCAGATTGAGGCACCAATCCAAAATTCGGTCGGAATCGTTCCGCCCGACGATCCGACCTGTCACTAGTAACTAGTCGAACAGCCGCGCCAAGGCATCGGGGATATCGCTCGGGCCGAGCACCGTTGTCACTCCCGCGCCAACGCTGCCGCCGAGTATCTGGGCGTCGGCATCGTCGCCGCCAGGCGCAATGATCACAAGTTCGTCAAGGGCGCCAGCCGCGGATTTCACGTCTCCCACAACGGTCGCCCGGCAATCCGACAACAGCACAGTGATCTTGCGCGCGGCACGCGAGCGCTGCAGTTGCTGATGCGCAGCCACTAAGGCTTCGCTCAGGTTGGTGGTGCCGAAGCCGCGCAACGACAACACCATGTTCACAACATCGTACGGGTCTTTCGCCGCGTCTTGCGATTTGGCGACCACGACATCGGTGCCAAACACGACGACGCTGTAGTCACTCGGATTGCGCGACGCCACGGCCGCGGCGGCAACCGCCGCATTGGCAAGCGGCAATCCACCCATCGAACCGCTGCGATCGAGAACCAAGCAGATCGCTGTTGTTGGTTTCGCCCAACCTCGAACTTTCAAATCGCTAGATGTTGCAGCGCGATGCCGCAACTCACTAATAGCGTCGAGGCTGGCGTCGATGTCGATGTCGCCGCCGTCTGGCTGATAATTCTGCAGCGTCATCTTGCCCACGCCGCGGCTGCGCTGCTTGCCTCTCCTGGCGATATCAATCATCAAGCGCCCGGCGATGCGCCGCGCGAGTTCGCGCAACTTCGGATCTGTCGCTGCGGTCAAGTCGGCGAGCATTGCCAGGGCATCGTCCGAAGAGTTGGCCATCGCCTCGTCGAGCGCCGCCTCGTCCAATTCTCCAACATCTGGCGAAATCAGTTCGAAGTTCTTATGCTTGGCAAGTTCGCGGCGCGACAGCGTGCGCTTGACGGCCTCGGCCACCGCCTCATCGGCCTGTTGGCCCTCTTTGGTTAGAACAAGTTGTTGGCCCCGGTCGGGGCTCCAACTTTTCCCGCCGAGTCTCCGTCTCGGGAAGGCCCGAACACTTCGCCCCAGATTTCGGTGATCACATCTTCGGCCGTTCGCACGCATCCTTCGCGCAGGCGCACCCTGCCCGTTAACGCCACGAGCACGGAGTCGATCCCAACCCGCGGGTCGTCTATCGCAGCGTCGCGCAATGCCGCCAAGCTCGCAGTAACGAGCGCAGCGTCGATTGCGCCACGCACCGACGAACCAAAGCGCAGATCAACATGCGAGCGGGTGCGGCGCACAACCTCAACGATGTTGTCAATCAATGTGGGATCAAGTGCTATTGACGCCGCCGCCATGTTGCGGGCGACGATCTGTGATTCATCGTTGGCCGACTGATACGACAGCGAGATGCGACAGACGCGATCGTATACGGCGCTCGATATACGAGCCGTGCCGACCGCATCAAACGGGTTCATCGCCGCCACCAGCCTGAAACCGTCTGCCGCGATGATTTTCCCGAGCCGCGGAACGTTTATCTCACCCTCGCTCATTACGGTGATCAAAACATTCAGCGTCTCTTCAGGAATTCGGTTGATTTCTTCGACATACAACAGCGATCCGTCGCGCAGAGCAGTTACGAGAGGGCCGTCAACGAAAACATCTGGCGAGTATCCATCGTTTAGGACGCGGGCCGGGTCAAAGTGCCCCACCAGGCGCGCGGGAGTAAGTTCGGCATTGCCCTCGACGAACTCGAATCCGAGGCCGAGGCCGTCAGCAACAACGCGCAGAAGTGTCGATTTACCCGTGCCCGGCGGGCCCTCGAGCATCATGTGGCGGCCAGCCGCGAGAGCCGCGACGACGAGCTCAACCTCGCGAACGCGACCAACGACGTGACTACCCAGTTCTTCTAGGAGTTGCCGCGAGGTTTTTACCGCCGAACTCTTAGGCATACTTAATGACGCCGCGGATGTTTTCTCCGGCGCGCATCGCCCTGTAACCCTCATTGACTTCCTCAAGTGCATACTCGCGGGTGACGAGACCGTCGAGGTCAAGTTGACCGTCGCGGTAGAGCCCTATCAACTTTGGGATGTCGGAGCGCGGATTGCCCGAGCCAAACAACGATCCGACAAGTTGCTTCTGCATCAAAGTTAGGTCGAGCAGGCTGATGGACGCGCCGAACTCTAAGGCGGGATGAATATTGGTGACGACCACTCGACCACCCTTGGCGGCGAGAGCCATTGCCTCATGAATTACCGCGCCACTACCGACTCCCATTGTCATGATTACCTTGTTGGCCATCGTGCCCGCAGTCAAGCCTTGTAGCTGGGGCAGCGCCTCGGTCATTGAGTTCGCCGTGTGGGTCGCGCCAAACTCCATTGCCTTCTCGCGCTTGAACTCGACCGGGTCGATCGCCAGAATCTTCGTTGCACCTGCTAGGCGCGCTCCCTGAATTGCGTTGGCGCCAATGCCACCAACGCCGACTACGACAACCGTGTCGCCGGCGCGAACCTCGGCTGCGTAGACGCTGCTGCCCCAACCCGTGACAACGCCGCATCCGAGCAAGCAGGCGCGGTCGAGCGGCACGTCTTTGTCGATTTTGATGCAACTGGCTTCGTTGACGACAGTGTGTTCGGCAAAAGTGCCGAGCAAACACATAGCTCCAAGGTCTTTGCCCTTGGCATGGTGGCGGGAAGTTTGGTCCGAGATTTGCTTGCCCGTACCAAGGTAGGCACCGAGATCGCAAAGGTTCGAGTGACCGGTGCTGCAACTGACACAGCGGCCGCACGACGGAATGAATCCGAATACGACATGGTCTCCCGGTTGCAGCCAACTGACGCCGGGACCAACCTGTTGCACTACACCCGCTCCCTCGTGACCTCCAATGATCGGCAACTCAAACGGTAAATCGCCAGTTACAAGATGCTCGTCGCTGTGGCACAAGCCAGAGGCCGCGATCTTGACTAAAACTTCTCCCGCCTTCGGGGCGTCGAGTTCGATCTCTTCAACGCTCCACGGTGCATTTAGTTCCCACAAGATTGCTGCCTTGGTCTTCACAGGGTTCCCCATTCGTTAGGCGCGATTTGCGCAGCACCATATCTACTACTTCTTGCGCCAATTCCCCCAGCCGACACTATTTTCCTTTGAAGCAATGAGTATTGTGGGGGCGATGGAACCTGTAGAAAAAGCCACCGCGAATCAAAAGTTTGGCGTAAGCACCGAAACCGAGGCGACGGCAACAATGATCGCCACGCCAATCTTGATCGAAGAACTCCTCATTGAAGAGATCTCGATCGACGGCATGTGCGGCGTCTACTAGACGGCAGCGCCATGACGGTCACTCTTGATTCGGCGTGCGAGTTGCACCCGCAAGTCGCCTTGCGCCCGGAACCATTTGGCGCGCTCGCATACCACTATGGCAATCGCAAACTAATTTTCTTGAAGCACCCAGACGTCGTCGCAGTGGTGCGCGACTTGGCTCTACACGCCACGCTTGCCGACGCGCTAGTAGCCAGCGGAATCCACCAAGATCGTTGGCCAAGTTTTGTCACCGCAATCGGCGCTCTGCAGTCGTCCGAGGTAGTTCGTGTCCGCTGACGCACTCGTCTCGCAACTCAAGCACGGACTTGATGCGCCGATCTGCCTGACTTGGGAGATCACCTACGCGTGCAACTTGCAATGCGTGCACTGTTTGTCAAGTAGCGGAGTGCGCGACTCACGAGAATTGAGCACCGCGCAGGCCAAGGCCGTGCTCGACGAACTGCGTGACCTGCAGGTTTTCTACATCAACATCGGTGGCGGCGAACCGATGATCCGCAAAGATTTTTTTGAGATTCTCGACCACGCTGCGCGAAACAACATCGGCGTCAAGTTTTCGACCAATGGCACATATATCGACGCAGAAAATGCGAGGCGATTGGCAGAAATGAACTACCTCGACGTACAGATCAGTATCGATGGCACCGACGCCGCCACGAACGACGCCGTGCGCGGCGCGGGTTCGTTCGCAATTGCCGTGCGGGCGATGAACCACTTGCGCGACGCCAATTTTGGGCCGGTCAAGATTTCTGTAATCGTGACGCGCCACAACGTTGACCAGCTGGGCCGGATCAAGGCGCTCGC
>JBKJMC010000079.1:0-3118 GCA_046596615.1 Ilumatobacteraceae bacterium
CGTGCAAGCACTCGAAGTAGGCCATCTCTGGCTGATAGCCGGCCTCGACGAGAGTTTCAAATCCCGCCTGCACCAGCGACGTCAGACCGCCGCACAAGACGACCTGCTCGCCGAACAAGTCTGTTTCGGTTTCTTCGGTGAAGGTTGTCTCAATCACGCCCGCACGTGCCCCGCCGATTGCGTCGGCGTACGAGAGCGCGAGCGCCTTGGCAGTGCCCGTAGCGTCTTGCTCGACGGCGATCAGCGCCGGCACGCCTCCGCCCTCTGTGTATGTGCGACGCACCAAGTGGCCGGGCCCCTTCGGCGCGATCATGATCACATCGACTCCCTTTGGCGCCTCGATGCGGTTAAAGCGAATGTTGAAACCGTGCGCGAACGCGATCGCCTTGCCCTCCTTTAGGTTTGGCTGAATGCTCTCCTCGTAAATTTTCTTCTGCTCGGTGTCGGGGGCGAGAATCATAATCACGTCGGCGTACTTCGTGGCGTCGGCGATAGACAACACGCGCAGGCCAGCTAGTTCGGCCTTGGCCTTCGACGACGAACCGTCGCGCAATCCAACGACGACGTCCACGCCGGACTCTTTGAGGTTCAACGCGTGAGCGTGTCCCTGCGAGCCGTAACCGACGATGGCCACCTTCTTCGAGCGGATCAGCGCTGGGTCGGCATCCTTCTCGTAGTAAACAATTGCTGCCATTAGTTTGCCTTTCCCTTAGATGCACCTTTACGTGCGATTCGATCGAGTTTAGGAAGCGCCACGCGACCGGTGCGTTGCGATTCGATGATCCCATATTGTCGCAGCAATTCTGCGAAATCGTCCAATTTTTCTGGGCTGCCGTCAAGCGACACCGTCAGGGCATCTGGGCCAACCGAGAGGATCTTGCCCTCAAAGATGTTCACCAATTCGACAACTTGGCCGCGCTCTTCGGCTGCAGACTTGACCGTGGCGACCATTAACTCGCGCTCGACAGACTTGCGCGGGTCTAATTCGGAGATGCGCACGACATCGACAAGTTTGAACAGCTGCTTGACGATCTGCTCGAGCGGTGCAGACTCGACATCGACGACGATCGAGATGCGGCTGTAGTCATCCTGCTCGGTTGGCGCGACCGCTAGCGAGAAAATGTTGTAACCGCGGCGCGCGAACAGCGACGCTACGCGCGCCAAAACACCCGGGCGGTTCTTCACGAGCACCGACAACATGTGATGCGTTACTGCCGTGCCGTATGGGTTGTCGCTTTTCATCTCAGGAACTCCCTGCGTGCGTTTTGTGAAGGTTGCAACATGATGTCGTCATTGCTCTGGCCCGCGGCGACCATCGGGAAAACCTTCTCGTCAGAGTCGACGCAAAAATCAACAACGACCGGGCCATCGTTAATCGAGTTCGCCTTGTCGATTGCCGCCTCGACTTCGCTCTCGTCGTCAACCCGAATGCCGACGCAACCCATCGCCTCTGCCCATTTGGCAAAGTTCGGAATGTCGTTAGATAGATAGACCTCGCTGTAGCGCTTGTCGTAGAACATCTCTTGCCACTGGCGAACCATCCCTAGGTTTGAGTTGTTGAGAATGCCGACCTTGATCGGGATGCGCTCGATCGACGCGGTGACGAGCTCTTGCGCGGTCATCTGAAAGCAACCGTCGCCGTCGATTGCCCACACGGTTTTGTCGGGGCGACCAACCTTGGCGCCGATCGCAGCTGGCACCGAGAATCCCATCGTGCCGAGGCCGCCAGAGTTAACCCATGTGTAAGGCTCGTTGAAGTGCCAGTACTGGCTCGCCCACATCTGGTGCTGGCCGACGCCGGAAACCAAGATTGTGCCAGCCGGCGCGGCGTCACGAATTTTTTCGAGGCAAAACTGCGGCTTGAGCGCGCCACCAGGTTCGCTCTTATCGTAGGCCAACGGAAACTGCTCTTTCCAGCCGCTGACGCGACTTCGCCACGGCCCAACATCGGCCTGCTTCGCGTCGCCTGCTAGCAAGTCCTTAATCGCCTTGACCATCTCTTCGATGACCAAGCGACAGTCGCCGACGATCGGCACGTCGGGCTTGCGCACCTTGCCCTGCTCGGCCGGGTCGATGTCGACATGAATGATCTTGGCGTCCGGCGCAAACGCGTTGACACGACCGGTAACGCGGTCGTCGAAGCGTGCGCCGAGCGCGATCAACAGGTCTGACTTTTGCATCGCGGTAACCGCCGTCGCCGTACCGTGCATGCCTGGCATGCCCAAGCACAACGGGTGGTCGTCGGGGAAGGCGCCACGAGCCATCAGCGTGGTGACAACTGGAATCTGTGTGAGCTCGGCCAATTCGCGCAACGCATCTGCGGCCCGTGCCTTGAGCACGCCACCGCCGACATACAGAAGTGGCTTCTCGGAACGCAAAATTAACTGCGCAGCCTCTTTAATCATGCGGGCATGACCCTTGGTTGTCGGCCGGTAGCCGGGCAGGCTGTCTTCGACTTCGTCGGCGGTTGGCCAATTCCACTTCATCTTGCCTTGCAAAACGTCTTTCGGAACGTCGATCAAGACGGGGCCAGGTCGGCCGGTGGTGGCGATATGAAATGCCTGCGCCACTGCCATCGGGAGGTCGTCGGCCGACATGATCAACTCGTTATGTTTGGTAACGCTTCGGGTGATGCCGACCGTGTCACACTCTTGAAACGCGTCGCTTCCTATCGCCGAAGTCGGAACCTGTCCGGTGATGCAAACCATCGGTATCGAATCCATGTACGCGTCGCACAATGGAGTGACCATGTTCGTCGCTGCCGGACCACTGGTCACCATCGCCACTCCGGGTCGACCCGTGACGTGGGCGTATCCCTCTGCCATGTGGCCCGCGCCCTGTTCGTGACGCACCAAAATGTGGCGGATAGACGACTCGATCAGTGGGTCGTAGGCGGGCAAGATACAGCCGCCCGGCAGACCGAACATCACATCTACGCTCGACATCTCGAGTGACTTAATCAGCGCCTGCGCGCCGGTCAGTTCATCGTTTGGTTTCGCGTCTCTGTGGTTCATATTGCTCTCTTCTCTTTAAATTCGACTTGTTGAGAAATGTTTTTGGGGAACAAAAAAGCCCCCCTATTGGGAGGCTTTGGGCACACGCGGCAAACGCCGGTGCG
>JBKJMC010000135.1:0-4167 GCA_046596615.1 Ilumatobacteraceae bacterium
AGACGTCGCGCACAATAAAATCGTTGAACGGTCGGGTTACGACGTCGAAAGTGTCACGAAACCAGTTAACGGCCGTGTCTACTGGGTCGGCAAACGAAGTGCCCCACGAAAAGGGAAACTCGTGCCAACCGGCAACGCGCCCGATCACCGTTGCGGCCGCAATCGCGGCAACAAATGTCAGCATCGCTCGGCGAGAAATCTTGCGGCGCGTAGTACCTGGCTGCACGACGAGTGCCATGCTGACGCGGTCGAGCACAAATGCGACGGCAACCACGGCCATGCTGACGACGAGACCGCGACCCGGCGCCAATTGGCGTACGGTGTCGAGGATCTGCTGGCCGAGCCCTCCTGCGCCAACGAGAGTCGCGATCACAACTATGCCGAGTGCCATCATTACGGTCTGGTTAACTCCCGCAACTATTGATGGCACGGCGAGGGGGATCTGCACGCGCGTAAGAATTTGCCGCTTGGTGGCCCCGAACATTCGTGCAGCCTCAATTGAAGCCGCAGGCACTTGCTGGATGCCGAGCGCGGTAAGTCGAATCATCGGTGGCAATGCATAAATCACGGTTGCGATCGCTGCCGGCACCTTGCCAATCCCGAAAAGCAGAACGATCGGAATTAGATAGACGGTTGCCGGAACGGTTTGCATCGCATCGAGAATCGGACGCAAAATTGCGCCGAATCGTCTGTTCAGCGCCGTAATTACTCCTAGGGGCACGCCGATTATGACGCTGACAACGACCGCAACGGCCATCAGCGAGATCGTCTCGATGCTCGCCGACCAGACGCCGACAATTCCGGGGTAGACAATGGCGAAGGCGGCGCAAGTTGCGACAACCCACTTGCCGGTGCGGGCAATGATCGCGAATGTGATTATTGGGGGGATGAACCACGGCAGCCACGAGATGAACGACTCGGTGTGGTCCAATCCAAATCTGATTATTGAGGTGATCGGGTTAAACACGAATGTAAACAGCCAGTGGTGGCTGCGGTTGACGCGTATCCATCCCTGCGATCGGTTGACTGGATCCGCCAGACCGATATTCCATGACTCGGGGAAGCCGCGAGTGCCCAGTAATTGAGCGACGACCAGCACCGCAACAAACGCCGCCAAGAATCTGTACTTAGGCGCCAGCTTGCTCGTCCCCAAAGCGTCAAGCGTTACGCTCATCGATTCTCGGCCCGCAACATCGTCGCGACACCTTCTTTGTCAACTGTTCCGATGGGCGCGCCATCGGCGTCGATCACCGTGATCGGTTCGCCCGATTCGAGAAGCATCGGAACGACAACTTCGATGCGGTCGTTAGCGCGAACAGCGCGAATATTGGCGGCGCCGCGATTGGCAACGCCGCTATCAAACTTCGTTACCGAGCGAACGCTCAGAACCTTGGCCCGGGGAACATCGTTGACGAATTCACGGACATAGTCGGTGGCCGGCGCCGAGACGATCTCTTCCGGTGTGCCGACTTGATCGAAGGATCCATCCTTCATGATCGCAATTCTGTCGCCGAGGCGAAGCGCCTCGGCGAAGTCGTGGGTGATGAATATGATCGTGCGCTGCATCGTCTTTTGCAGCCGGATGAGTTCGTCTTGCATCTCTTTTCTGATCAGCGGGTCGAGGGCCGAGAATGGCTCATCGAAAAGCAATATTTGCGGGTCAACCGCCAGCGCCCGAGCGAGCCCGACTCGCTGTTGCATTCCTCCTGAAAGTTGTTGTGGGTAGCGGTCCGCCCAGCCGGCGAGTCCGACCGTGTTCAGAATTTCTGTGGCCCTCGCTAGGCGAGTTTTCTTATCGATCTTTTGCACTTCCAAACCGTAGGCGATGTTTTCGATCACGCGACGGTGGGGGAACAGGCCGAAATGTTGGAAGACCATCGACATATACCCCCGACGCACTTTGCGCAGTTCTTGGTCGTTCATCGCCAGCAGATCGACTCCGTCGAGCAGCACTTCTCCGCTGGTCGGTTCGACGAGCCGCGACAAGCAACGAATCAGCGTCGACTTGCCAGACCCCGAGAGGCCCATGACGACGAAAGTTTCGCCTCGCGCGACGCTAAATGAAACGTCGCGCACGGCCACGGTCTGGCCGCTTTGCTGAAGGATCTCTGCGCGCGAAACGCCACTCTTGGCGCTGTCGATTGCGTCTTGGTCGGAACCTGCGCCAAACACCTTCCACAGATTTCTAATCTCAACTGCTGCAACGGATTCCACTGTCACGGCTCAACCTTAGTAGTCGGGACTCGAGTGAATAAATGCCGTCGCTCCCGCGACTAGTATCTATCGCGAAGACGTTCACGACGGATGTCGGAATTAGGGGGAGAGATGCGTTCAAGTAAAAAGGTACTAATTGCTGGTTTCGTGGTTATCGGATCGATGCTCGCCGCTGCCTGCGGGAGCGATAGCTCCAGTTCGGACACAACCGCTGCGGTTGCCGACACCGCGGCGCCAGCGCTCGAGTGCAACGGCACCGAGACAATAAGGATTGCTCAAAACAACTGGAACGCCTCGGCAATCGAAGTGCAGATTGTCAAGCAGCTCGTTGAGACGAATTTATGTAACCCAGTCGAGATCGTCGCCATCGACGAGAACGCGATGTTTGCGGGCATGTCATCGGGTGAACTCGACGCCAACGTCGAAGTTTGGCCGTCAGGCGTTGTCGCCGACGAACAAGCCTTCATCGATGACGGTTCGGTGGTCAATATGGGCGACCTCGGCACTGTCGGCAAGATCGGTTGGTTCGTTTCCGATTACGCGCTCACGCAGTTTCCACAGCTCTCGACCTGGGAAGGCTTCAAGGATCCCGCGGTTGCCAAGGCGTTCGCGACTGCAGCAACTGGATCTAAGGGGCGCTTCCTCGGGATGGACCCATCATTCAGCCAGTACGACGAAGCCGTGATCAAGAACTTGGCGATTCCATTCCAGGTTCAGTTTTCAGGTTCAGAGGCTGCCACCAAGGCCGAAATTGAGGCGATGACGGCGCAGAACAAGCCGGTTGTCGTTTACTACTGGAGCCCGTCGGGTGCAGTCGGCAAGTACAAACTGAAGCCTGTGGCCCTTCCTGCAGCAACTGTTGACTGTGCGACTTCGCCAGACAAGTGCGACGGTCAGTTGCCGGACGACAATCTGTTCAAGATTGCCTCTGCCAAATTGGAGGCCAAAGATGCGCGAGTGTTCTCGTTCTTCAAGAACTTCATGTTGACAACAGAGCAGCAGCTTGAGTTGCTAACGCCAGTCGACATTGACGGCGTGGATCCAGCCAAGGCTGCGCAAGACTGGATTGCGGCCAACGAAGCAACGTGGTCGGCCTGGTTTAAATAAATCAGTTTAAGAGAACTAGCAACAGTGGCGGGGAGAAATCCCCGCCACAGTTGTTTTCTCGGGGAGAAATCCCCGCCACAGTTGTTTTCTCGGGGTGAAATCCCCGCCACAGTTGTTTTCTCGTTGTAGACGCAGATCTGCGAGAATGTTTTCGTGTCGAACTTTGAATATGACTATGTAATTGTCGGTGGCGGCTCGGCGGGTTGCGTTATGGCGAATCGCCTCAGTGCCGATCCTGGCAAGAAGGTGTTGGTGCTCGAGGCCGGCCGGCCCGACTATTGGTTTGACGTGTTCATCCACATGCCCGCGGCCCTGATGTTTCCCATCGGCAGCAAGTTCTACGACTGGATGTATTCGTCTCAGCCCGAGCCGCACATGAACGGTCGCCGCGTCACCCATGGTAGGGGCAAGATCCTCGGAGGTTCTTCAAGCATCAACGGGATGATTTTTCAACGGGGAAATCCGCTCGATTTCGAGCGGTGGGCGGCGGATCCTGGAATGTCGTCTTGGGATTACGCGCACTGCCTGCCGTATTTCAAGCGAATGGAGGATTGCCTGGCCGCAGACGAGTCTGACAAATTTCGCGGCAAGCGCGGCCCACTCGTGCTCGAGCGGGGACCGGTAAAGAATCCATTGTTCTCGGCCTTTTTCGAGGCAGTGCAACAGGCCGGGCATCCTCTAACAAAGGATGTCAATGGTTATAAGCAGGAGGGGTTCGCAGCGTTCGATCGCAACATCAAGCGCGGCAGGCGCCTGAGCGCAGCACGCGCGTATCTACATCCCGTGAAGCGGCGCAAGAACTTGACGGTGCAATGTCGGGCTTTGGCGACAAGATTAATAACCGAC
>JBKJMC010000208.1:0-2719 GCA_046596615.1 Ilumatobacteraceae bacterium
TCGGCGACCTCAAGGGACGACATCGGACCACCTTGCAACGAAAGCGTGTGCACAGAGGCGGCGGACAGCTGCGCCGCATATTCTGGTCGCGTTGCACACAGATACCGCTTCGCGGCCACATGCAATCGCACGGCGGCGACGACCCTCGAATCAAAATACGGCGCCAAAAGATCGGCGCCGACAACGTCGTGTTGCTTGTCGAAC
Organism: Ilumatobacteraceae bacterium; assembly: GCA_046596615.1. Classification (GTDB taxonomy): domain Bacteria; phylum Actinomycetota; class Acidimicrobiia; order Acidimicrobiales; family Ilumatobacteraceae; genus UBA3006. The sequence continues at coordinate 205 of JBKJMC010000208.1, forward strand.
TTATCGGCCATCGCGTAGGCGCTGAATTCGTCGACAAAATGACCAACATCGTGAAGCAAGGCGGCCACGACGAGCGCATCGTCGGCACCTTCCGCGGCGGCGAGCGCTGCAGCCTGAAGCATGTGTTCGGACATTGTCACCTCCTCTCCCAAATACGAATCAGATCCTCGGCGCAAGAAGATGTCTCGAAGGAGCTCCACAACGTCGATTTGATCGCCCATCGTCATGTCACCGCGTATTTGCGCTCACCATGGTTCGGTCGAGCACCGCAAGTGTCGACCTCAGCCCGTCCTTGTCGGCGTAACACCCTTGCAACCATCTTTTGCCAGAACCATGGAACGCGGTGCGCGCGTGCAATACACGGACGTTATCAACAATGAATGCTTCGCCCGGAGCGAGCTTGAATCGGACCGAAAAATCTGGATTGTCAACGCATGTAGCGAACACTCGGTACGCGCGGTAAAACAATTTCATCTCGTCAAACGGAATATCCACGAATGGAGCGGCCGAACGATTATTGAAGCGAACGGCAAGAAGCTCGCCATCCGGCCCGAGTTCGAAGATCGGTCGCTTCGAGGTCAACGACACATCGTTGGATCCTTCGTAGGCAAAGCGAACCGGAAAGCGGGTGAGGATTTCGAACGCTGGGCGATCGTGTTCCTGCATGAACTGGGCGATCGCAAAGCCGTCGACGATTGCGGTTTCGCCGCCGTCTACCGAATTCTCCAAACATGCCAATATTTGTAGCGTCGGAACGGGATCACGATACGGATTGTCGGTGTGCGCCTGAAGCCCGAGGTTGGTGTTGGCAAGATTGTGAGGGGTCACCTCGGCGACGACATCGAACCATCTGCCGTAATTAGTCTCGCGCACAAATCCAAACTTTTCGACCACGCGACAGAGAGCGCCCGATTCACACGGTATCCCGCCGAGAACTGCGAATCCATAACGATCTACCGCCCTAAGCCACTGCCCCAAAACATGAGTCGACTTCTGAAATTCTGGCCATGAGGCGCGAGGAATCCGATCTTGCATCGTGAGGTTCGTCCAAGTCTCGTGCCGATCGGAAACCCATCCGCTTTGGTGATTCACGCCTTCGACCCGACTGTCGTAACGATGTTCTAAAAGCCACCGCGATGAAAATTGAGACGTGACGCCATCGGGCGCAAACGTCATTGCCACGGTTTCTCCGTCGCCGACAATTTCGACCCGGCCGACGCTAATGCTTGGGTCGATATCGCTAATTGTTACCAGCCGCTGACCGTTGCCGGCATTGCGAGTAGTTGGATCGAGTGAATTGTCGCGCAGCCAGATGGCATGGAATCGCGCCGTTTCGCCGGATTGCCAGCCAACATGAACAACCAAGCCCGAGTTCGTAATGTGGGCGTCGATGATCATGTTCCAGGTCCTCAGTTTCGCTTTTGTGAAAAGAATATTCGTAAAAGTGCGGCAGACTCCTGCTCGCATATTCCGTGAATCACTACGGGCTCGTGATTCAGCCGCGGATCGGCACAGACGTTGTACAAACTCGCGGTGGCGCCGCCCTTGAGGTCGGCGGCTCCGTACACTAACCGCACAATTCGCGCGGTCATCAGCGCGCCAGCGCACATTACACACGGCTCCAGCGTGACAACGAGAGTGCACTCGTTTAGTCTCCATTGGCCAATCGCGTGCGCGGCATCGCGCAGCGCCAGTATCTCGGCGTGGGCGGTCGGATCTTGGGATGTTTCGCGCTCGTTGTGGCGGGCCGCAATGACGACACCGCCACGTAAAATGACGGCTCCCACGGGCACTTCTCCAAGGGCGGCGGCTCGCGTCGCCAGGCGCAGTGCTAGTTGCATCGCGGCGCGGTCATCTGCGACTTCGTCACCGATAATAAGAAATTCTCTATCCATGAATAAACTTTTCGCGACTCAGGAATTTACTTTGGGCTGAACATTGCATCGAGACGCCGTTGCAATTCTTCGGTCGAGACATCCTCGATATGGGTCATAATCATCCACTGATGCCCAAAGGGGTCCGTAACAGTTCCGGAGCGGGCTCCGTAAAATTGATCCTTTACCGTCCCTTCTCCTATCGCTGTGGCTCCTAACGAAATGGCCCTCGCAAAAACCGCGTCCACATCTTCGACATAATAAGAAAGTTTTACCGCTGTGCCGCCGATAGTTTGTGGGCTCTTACTGCCCCATTGCTCATTCTCTTCCGAGAGCATGATCCTTGAAGAACCAATTTCAATTTCGGCGTGGGCAATGGTCCCGTCTGCCAGCGAGATGCGAAGGATCTCCGTGGCGCCAAACGCGAGTTTGTAAAATTCAATTGCTTCCGACGCGTCCTGTACGCAGAGGTATGGGGTAATCGCGCGATATTGATCGGGGACAGGTTGAGCCTTAATCATCTGCTCAGAGTAACGGTTACGCTGGGATTTGTCGATGGGCACCGAAATGCGCGAACCGCGGTGAACTCCCGCACGCGGCACAAGTGATTGGATCTTTGGCTGGCATGAACGAATACCTCG
>JBKJMC010000265.1:0-3596 GCA_046596615.1 Ilumatobacteraceae bacterium
CAACGATCCTAAACTTGCTTGTCGACCTGCAAAAGCAAGACGGCACCAGTTACATCTTTATTTCGCACGACCTCGGCGTAGTGCGCTACATCTCAGACCGCATCGCCGTTTTGTATCTCGGCCGAATTATGGAACTCGGCTCGAGCGCAACCGTCTTCAACGGCCCGCACCACCCATATACCGAGGCCCTCGTATCGTCAGTTCCGGCCATCGACGGCAGCCAGCGCGTGCGCGTGCGCTTGGGCGGAGATATCCCGAGCCCCGCCAACCCGCCTGCCGGTTGCGTCCTCAACCCACGCTGCCCGCGAATTGCCGGCAGCGGCGTCGAGCATCTGTGCACCAGCGTCGAGCCTGGACTCAAAGAAGTTGAGCCTGGTCACTTCATCCGCTGTCATATCCCGCTCGAGCAGCTGCGAACCCTGCAAAAATTGGCGTAATTTCGCCTGATATACCAACGACCCGAGCGTTTTATCGCACGAGTTCCACAAAGTAATTCCGCGGGGAGATTGCGTATCCGCACATAGGTTTGAAGCGAAACGGCCATATTGTCAAATCCGCCCCGGCCGATTTCACTCTCGATGCGACCAACCTTATTTACCCTGTGTTCACGAGATGTTTGTTCATCAAATGTTGGCATTTAGGCTCCTCGCAACCTAGAGTCCTATCTAAGTAACGGGGCCCCGGCCCCCCAACATGAATGGGGACATATGAAAAATCTGTTTAAGGGTGGGCGCCGAAAGGTGGCTGCCGTAATGGCACTTGCACTCGCCGCATCGCTGAGTCAGGTTTCAGTAAGCGGCGCTGCGGTAGAGAAGCCAAAATACGGCGGCACGCTGAAGATTGGTATTTTCGATTCGTTCCCGGGATATTGCATGGCCGACAACCTTGCTAACTCCGCACTGATGGGTGGACGCACAATTTACGAAACATGGTTTGAAGAGCGCACTGATGGCAAAATTGTGCCGTACGTCGCCAAGTCGGTAACTCATAGCGCCGACAACAAGACATGGAAGATCACCGTGCGCGATGGCATCAAGTTCCACGACGGAACCCCTGTCGACGGCGCGGCTCTGCTAACCAACCTTCAAGCATTGCGCGGCGTGCTCACCCTGCAGGGCAAAGCACCATCTCCAGGAACCGCCGGTGGCTTTACAGCCAACATCAACGACGTCAAATTGACGGGTCCGATGGAAGTCACGGTGTACTTGTACAACGCAGAGGCCGACTACCCAGGTGCGCTATACGCCTCGGGTCGATTCTTTGTTCGCGCGCCGAGCCAGATTCTGAGTGGAGCGAAGTGCTCCACCACGCCAATCGGCACAGGACCATTCAAACTGGCATCGACAAAGTTGTCCGAACTCGTAGTCACAAAGAACACCGACTACTGGCGCAAGGCTCCGAATGGCGACAAGTTGCCGTACCTAGATGGCATAACATTCACTTTCCTATCCGAGGTATCTCCTCGAGTTCAGGGTGTGAAAAGCGGTTCGCTCGATGCGGTCATGTTCAGCTCTGCGACCGAAGCAAAGCAAATCATCGACATCCAGAAGGTGACCAAGGTTTCGACCATTCTCTCCCCGCCGGATTACTACCCATCGATTTGGTTGAATCACAAGATTGCGCCGTTCAGCAGCAGGAACGCTCGACTTGCCTTCTCCTACGCAATGGATAGGGCGAAGTTCGTTCGGGTCCGTCAGAAGGGTTTGGGCGGCGTTCCAAAGAGCATCGTCGGACCAAGCAACATCATGTACAACGAGCGAGGATTTGCAAACTTTGACCTAGCCAAGGCCAAGAAGTATGTTGCGGATTACACGGCCGAGACGGGTAAGGCCCTCGAGTTCTCGATGCCGTACACGAGCGGTTCTGTTGAGTCGCTTGCTAATGCCCAAATGATCAAATCGTTCGGCGCAGCGGCTGGCATGACCATTAACTTGACGCCGTTCACCACGGCCGAGATCATTCAGCGAGCCTTCCCGCAGCAGTTCCAGGCCATGGCCTTGTTGCTGATGGAAGGTACTGGGACGAGCTTCATCTTTCCGTTCATCGTTAGCGACATGTCCGGTGGCAACTTAAGTCACGTGTTGGCCAAGACTCCGCTAAAGATTCTCTACGGCATCTTGAACCTCTCGGCATTCACTGACCCAGTGAGCGAAGCATTGTTGATATCGGCTCGAGGAGAGTCGAACCCAACGAAGGCTTCAGTTGTTTACAAGAGGGCGACCTATCGTCTCCAAACTGAGGCGCACTTAACGAACTTGGTGTACCTGCAATATGCACTTACTTACGGTGCCAAGGTAAAAGGTATTGGTCTCCTGCCCCTGGTGGCCGGTGGCGAGCGTCGTCTAATGACGAACTTCGGCATCGACTGGACGGGAGTTTGGAAGCAAGGATAATTCAGTACATTCTGAAATAAAAAGGAACGGCGGCGGTGCTAAGGCACTGCCGCCGTTTTTTTATTTCCCGATTTAGCAATTATCGACCAGACGAGTTAGAGTTGGCGCAATGTCACGTGCAATCCCTCTATTGCGGCGCGTCGCCCAACTCTTCATCGTGTTGTTGCTTGTGACCTTTGGCGTGTCGTTGTTGGTGCGCCTGATCCCGGTCGATCCGGCCGAGGTCTTGCTACCAGTAGGAAGCCCAGAGGAGCGAGATGCGCTGCGGCACTCGATCGGGCTCGACCGCGGAGTGTTCGGTTATTACTGGCAGTGGCTCGGCAATTTCGTGCAGGGTGATTTCGGTAAGGTCTACTTTTCGGGTGGAACCGAGGAAGTGTCCACGCGACTTGCGGCTGCGCTGCCCCGCTCGCTACTGCTGATGATTTATACGCAAATTGTCGCCCTAGCAATAGCAATCCCGCTCGGCGTTATCTCTGCCTATCGTGCTGGCCGCCGAACAGATCGCGTGATCGGCAACTCGCTGTTTACCTTTTCATCCCTGCCTTCGTTTGCAATCGCGCTGACGCTGGTGATCGTCGTCGGGGTGAAATTGGCATGGCTCCCAACCCTCGGTTACGCACCAATCTCGGACGGCATCTGGGAGCACCTCAAATACATGATCATGCCCGTCGCCAGCTTAAGCATCGGGCTCATCGCCGTTTACACCCGCCTGCTTCGCGCCGACATGATCGCCACCCTGCGGGAAGACTACGTAACCATGGCGGCGTCCAAGGGGCTTTCGAATCGTCGCATCCTGTGGCGCCATGTGTTTCGCCCATCGAGCCTAACCCTGTTCACATCAGCGGCACTAAACATGGGTGGGCTTATCGGCGGCGCGATTGTGATCGAAAGCATCTTCGGCACTTACGGCGTGGGATTCGAACTTTTTGCCTCGATTCAGGGCCGCCAGTACATCGAGCTGCAGTCGCTGGTAGCCATCATCGCAGTCTTTTACGTGACCTTCAACGTCATCGTCGACATTGGATCCGGGTTCGTCGATCCGCGAACGCGTGACCGGAGGATCAATGCGTAAGTTCACTATTCCGACCTGGTTCACAATCGGCTGGCTCGCCTTCGTATTTTTTCTGGCAATTTTCGGTTCGTTGCTGCCTCTGAGACCATGGGAGTACGTGTACGAAAACAGCCTCGGCGTCGTCCCAT
>JBKJMC010000254.1:0-5462 GCA_046596615.1 Ilumatobacteraceae bacterium
GCCAGCCCGGTTTCATCCGGGCGCGATCCAAGCAGTATCAGGTTGGCCTCGGACTCAATTCCAAACTTGGAAGCCTCAATTTTGTGAATATCCGCGCCAGATGCCGGCGGCTCTACCAGAGAAATAACTGATAGATTGGGAAGAATGGCTCGAGTCTTCAAATCCGCAATATTCTCGTAATACAGAGTTCGATTGGCAAAGTTGCCAAATCCAATGTTGACGCGATCGAACGGCGTCGCAAATGGAATGGCAGAAGCATTGCGCTCAGCAAACTGGCTTTGCGTATAAAACACCCGCCGCAGTGAGTCGAGCAACCGCTCGAGCGAATCTCCCTCGCTGTTAACCGAAGTGCTAAGCGCAGAGACCAAGCTTTGCCGCTGATTGGATGCAGCAGCCGCGAGCGATGTGTAAGTCTCAAGCGAGATGGACGAATCGACACTTTGCAACGCCGCCGCAAGACTCAGACTATCTATAATCAAGACAATCGAGTGCGACGTGCCAAAATCTCCCTCACTAAAACCTAAGGACTTAAGAATCGTACTGACCAGCGGTAATCCTTGAATACCAAACAGATCAGGCTGGTCTTTAATCAATATGGGGACGACGTTGCTGGTGTGCCGTTGAGAATTGGCAACGATCTCGTGATCGCCATGCGTGGCGGTTCCATAGAGCTGAGTAATTTTGTCATAGCCGGGTCCGGTGAGCGATTGCGAAAGCCCTTGCGTAACCACGTCGTAGATATTCGTCTTCAGCGACTTGCCCGGAAAATACTTTTCCACATATTCGCGCGCGTAGATGTAGCGGATGTCATCGTACAGGTTGACCCGCGGCGATTGCGGGCTGTTAATCAACCCGCTTTCCGTGGCGAACGGCTTCCAGTCAGGGTTGTTAGCTTGTGTCTGCTGCGCCAGACGATAGAGCGAATAGAGCGTTCCGTCAGCCGGTGTCACGGGAAAACTCTCCGGATCGGTCAGCACGCTGGCAAACGTATCGATCATCGTGCGTATCGTCGTCCCGTTCGTCTCCCGGCCCACCAGCTCGCCGTGCCCTGCGGCGTTGAACGTGTACGTTTGCCTGACCTCGGATTCGTGCATCAACGTGAAAACACTCGCCAGATGCCCGGAAAGGCTGTAACCCGTGAGGTTCACGCCTCCGTTGGATGAGTTCGCCATATAGTTCTTGAAACCATCGAGTGCGGGGTCTGGCGCCCACATGGGGGTCGCTGAGTTCCAGCGTTCGCCATTCTTGGCATGCGCCCAATAGTCCTCGAGCGAGGCCAACTGCGCGAAGGCAAATCCCCGCAGCACGATCCCATCCACGTTGGCGCCGCTGTTGTCACGTTCGCCGTCTCCCGCTTCCGCCCATTGCCGAAACTCGGTGCTGCGGGGACTCAGGACGTATTCACCGGTTGTCTTATTCTTGAAGAGCGTCACCGCCAACCCCGTCGCATCGTTGGCGTGGTGATCGATGATTTCGTAACCCGCAATGAATTCCCGGGCTTGTTCTTCGACCATTCGATTGTACGCGGCGAGTACTGGCGAGCTGCTGCCCGTTGTCCTGCTTTCCGGAGCGGTGTCAAGGTTTCCCGTCACCCCTGCTTTGGTTGCGATAAACGGATGCGTCGGGTCGTTGAAACCGTATTTCAACCGGCGGATTAGCAGGGCTTTCACGACGTCCGAGTTTTGGGCCGCAAGTGTCACTCCGTGCAGATAGGACTCCGCGGCAAGTTGCACAAGTGCAAAGTCGAGATATTTCTTGACGGTTTCGGCATTGGTTGGCATTACGTCACCTCACGTTATTGGTTTGTCCGCTGTTCAGAAAACGGCATGACGCCTGGTGGTAGCTTTCGCATAGTTTCAAGCAATTGGAAATACTCTTGCCAGCGGGGTGCTCTCAAAACCTTCAACGTAAACCAAGCCGTGAAGTTAGTACCCTTGTCTTCACCCCCAAAGTGCCCGTATCTCGGACACACGCGATAGGTCCATCCCCGGTTCCAGATCGCATAGCCGCGGCGCACCGCCATCACTTCGTTGGTTTGTAGGTCTAGAACGATCAGTTCACCGCCACCGATACCCAGCTCGCGGTCGTGCGGGCGTTTTATCCCGCGCCAAGTGAAGCCGTAGCGCGATTTGATCTGAGTGTCGTATTCAAGCCGAGTGGACTTCTCGGTTGGATTGCCTACCCCTACTTGCGTATAGCGAGCGATCGTAGCGCCATGCGGTGCGGGCATATGGACCGAATCATGAAAGAACCGCTTCATACCCGCTCCATACTTGCGCACCCCCGATACTGGAATCTCAAAGAACGAATATTTGAGCGGCTCGACCATTTGAAAACCAATGTTCTCGTTCTCTTCCGTGTAGTGCCCATACGGGTCTTCCATCGCATACAGATGTTGGAGTTCCTCCTCCGAATACACGTTCTTGCGTGGCCGTATCTGGTAAATCCCATCGACGTTATCCACAGTCTTATAAATGAACTCTCCTGCCTCCGTTTTGCACAGGTGCTCAAAATATTCCTGCTGAGTCATCCCTTTTCGGTATCCGCTGTCTTCCGGCACCGGATTCGGAATCTTGATCGCATGCGCCGCACGCCCTTCCTCAGTGGCTAGCCAGTCTTCGACCTTAACGTCGAGTAGCCGGTAAGGGTTTGAGTGGTTTTCGTCAAACGCTTTCGGCCACGGCTTCGCCTTGCGCTTGCTCTCGAGGTCTTTGATCATGTCCTTGAAGATGCTCTCCGCCGTCACCACTCCTCCTCCCGCGATATGCCATACCCCGAACGCTCCGACGAACAAGGCCAACCCCAAAATCCACCACGTCTTCGTTTTCCAAAAATATGGAGCCGGAGTCATTTAGCCTCCTCAAGCAACTTAAAGGTCAAAAGCAACTTAACAGGTCGAAGGTCGAATGGGGTCGGAGTCATTTAATCTCCTCACGTATCGACATCTGCGCATCCTTCCCTTGCCGATCTAACTTCTTGATCGGTCTTCCTCGCTTTAGGGGCTGCACGCTTCGCCGGAGCATCGCCTCAACCTCCGTTTTGAATCGTTCATGACCAATTACGAGCCCGAGATTCGTGTAGTTCCTGATTTCATCTATCAGCTTCGGGTCGAGTTGGTAACGGAATAACTCACGATAGGCCGCTTGACGTTCCGTATCAGTCAGGCCAAGCGCCAAATAGAGCGGATGCTCTAGGATGACATCACTGGGCCGCCCTTCTGCATTGTGCCGGTAGCTCGACCATGGATACGCCGTCGGATGCTCGACGATAGCTCTCACTGGATTGAGCTCGATGTAGCGATAACACTCAAGCAGATATTGTTCGGTCTCAACGAGGGCTGCTTTATGGCGTCCCTCCCACAGCGTGCCGCTGCGCTGGTAGGTGTAATTCATATACTGGACGTAGCGCCGCCCGATCGACTGCATCATGCGCGAGATACCGTCCGCCTTGCGCGGAGTTGCCAGAAGATGCACGTGATTGGTCATCAGAACATACGTATGGATGTCACATTCATACTTTTCCGCGGCTTCCTTCAGGCATTCGAGATAGAAGCTATAGTCCAGATCAGCGACGAACGTGACTTGCCGATTATTGCCACGCTGCACCACGTGCTGTGGCATTCCTGGAAGATTAACTCGCGGACGGCGTGGCATTTTAGTTTCGTTGCTTTCCATTAAATCAGTTATTGATTAGAAATCAGATACTGATCGCTGGCAATAATTGACTCCGACCCCATTTGTTTGCGCGGTTCTTGAAAAGCGTTGCGGAAAAACCCGTGCCGCCTACCGCTGGTGGAGCTCCAGGACTCGCTGGTTCAGGCAGCAATGGATCGTTCCGGTATTGCGCAATTACATCGTATCCGGTATTTGTATCCGTGAATTGCGTTGCCTGCGTCGGGGTGAATATGTTGGTGTGGGTGTTGCCTTCCTTGAGCCGAGCCTCTATATCCGATTGCGCAGGCTGATTAGGAATACTGTCAGTTTCTCGCGCAAGAAATGCCTCGGCCGCCATTTGCATGTTGGCAAATTCAAGCAACTTATTAATTTGTCCATTTGCCATGATTACCGCTCCGTTTCTTGTGGAAACACACTGGTGATGAACCATAGGTCCGTCGCGTCATGTGCGTCAGGACACGAATGCCCGTTAGCGCCAATGCCTCTTGACGTAAGCCACGGCGTCCGTTGGCCAGCCTTGGAGCCAAAGCCAGCCTCTATTAGAAAGCCAATACGCTCTGCGACTACGGTGTTATCTGCAAGATCAATCACACGAAAACGACTGCCGGCGACCCAATACCTGCGGCTTTCTTGCGTTGATATGTCTTCCCAAGCTACTCCATATTTGCTGATAGGTTGCTTAACTTGCTCCTTAACCGGCAACCTATCGTTCGAGATAGGACGATAAATTCTTGTATATCCGTCGGTCGACTCATTCTTCATTTCCACAAAATCTAATCCCTTTTGCGAACCTGGCCCGCTTCGATGCCTCCGATCTATTGTCAAGCGTGCCGCAGCATAAGTCGCTCGCTCACCTGGAGTGGCACTACTGTACGGATCTCCCATCCAGTATTGGTCATACAATGCATCGCCCTCCGCCGGCGGCAACGGTTTCACCACCAGCACGCTCTTTACGCCAGTGAAAGTCTTGTAAATCTTCTCCCCCGCTTCGGTCTCACACTTCTTCTTGAAATACGCCCACGCCTCTTTTGCATAGGCATCGCGCTGAGCTTGCTCGACCAACGCCGTCGCTGGCAGAAAACCGAACACAACAATGGCGACTGCTGCCCACAGGACCTTCGCGCGAATAGTCTTGCCTCTCCAGACTGCGAAGCCGATCGCCGCAATAGCGATCAGCCAATACAACATGCCGATCGCGCGCAGCGCACTACCGAAGCCTGTCAGTTCAAGCATCTATTTCTCCCGCGCAAGAATTGAACCGTGCATCCCGGGGTCGGACCGCGCTATGTCCTTGTAGCGTTATGACTTCCATTGAAATCTCCCATGTCTTTCGCCTTTAAAGGCGCATTTTTCACGCCTAAACTACGCATATAAGCAATCGCCGGCTCTCTAAGCACAAAAGCTCGCCCAGCATCGGTGACGAACAGGTATTTCATCTTGACGTTGACAACTGGCATGAAAATGTCGTCGAGGCTTGATCTAGTGAATAAAATGCACTACCATCAAATTTATGGTAACGATGCATCGCTCGCGCAACTGGAAGATTGAGATCTTCGGACGCGAGCATGGCATCCCGCACGTGCATGTGAGTGGCCCGGACTTTCGCGCGATGGTGAGCATTGAAACGGGCGAAATTATTGCCGGCGCATTGCCGACCACTACGCTCAAGGTAGTGCGGCGCTGGCTCGATGGCAATCGCGATGCCGCCATGAAACTTTGGTATGAACGCAATCCGAATCGCTAGGAGATCCGCATGGCACTGATGACTGTAACCGCCGTTGAAGCATT
>JBKJMC010000049.1:0-3848 GCA_046596615.1 Ilumatobacteraceae bacterium
CGCCTTCTTGAACGCCGAGTACACGAGTTCCTGCACCTCGGCGTAGACAGCAACATACAAATCCAACTTTGACGGAAAGTAGTGATAGATCGCGCCAGTCGTAATGCCTACGGCAACTGCGATCTCGCGGTTCGTCGTGGCGTCGAATCCGTTGTTTGCAAACGAACGGCGCGCCTCGGTCAACAAACGGGTGCGGGTCTCAACTGCGTCGCACGAAGTTGGTCGTCCCAACTTTTTCGGCAGCAGGACCTTGACCATCGCCAAAACGCTAACCCTCGACGGCGCCTCTAAGCGAAGCGGCGCAGCAGTCGCGCTAGTTCAACTGGGCGATCACCTTGAACGCTGTGACCCGCCCCGTCGATAATGACAACTTCGGTACTCGGCTTACGGCGTTTGACTTCGGCGATGTCGGCGTCGTCGACTACGGGCGAAATACCGCCTCGCACTACCACTAATTCGCAAGAAAGCTGGGAGATTGTCTCCCACTGTGGCGACAGAATCGGTTCGGTCGAACCGCTGTTCGGCTCGTTTGTTGGCGGCGCGACCTCGTCGCCACTAGGCACGATGGCAGAATTCGTGCGGGCATGACCGCGTCGGTCGTAGCGCCACTCCCATGAAAGGTCATCGAGTTGTATGGCATTGTGCAAGATGCCGCGCTTCAATGACGACTCGGTGCGGGTCGGGTTGTGCTCCTTGGTTCGTGCCAAAAGATCTTCGAAGTTCGCGAAGCTCTGCGGGCCATTGACGAAATCGATCACGGCCCTGGCCTTCGTGGCATTTACCCCGGGCGTGATGTCGACCAGCACTAAATGTTTCACCAGTTGCGGCGCGAGTTGGGCGACTGCAAGAGCGGTCAGGCCGCCCAACGACATGCCGACGAGCGAATCGCAGTTCGGCGCCAATTGCTGCATCGCGATCACAACATCGGTAGCCAAGTTCTGGTGACCGTAAATCCCGTCGTCTCGCCAATCAGAGTGGCCGTGTCCGGCGAGATCGATGGCCACGAGCGGCGCCCCAAGTGCCAGCGCCACCGTGTCCCACGTGTGCGCGTTTTGGGCGCCGCCATGCAGCAACACCAACTTCGGCTCGCCCTCGCCCCAAACCAGCGCGCTGAGTTTTCGAGCTCGGTTGTTGCCGCCGACCTCAACGCTCACGCGCTTGACAAGCGGTCGGTCCGAAACGCCGAGCGCATACTCGGCGACATTCTCGCCGAACATTGAAAACTCGTCGTACCCGTACTTCACGGCAGCGTCGTTGTGGCGCCGGTCGCGGCAATCGTTGTCGTATTGGTTGCAACCGTCGTACTAGTGACGACCGTCGTACTAGTCACGACCGTCGTACTTGTCACGACCGTCGTGTAGTTGGGGTCCGGCTTATCGAATGGCGGCACCGGCGACCCGTACTCCTCCGGCTCTTTGATCCCGTCGAAGACATACACCCGATCGCCGTATGCAACCAGTGCCGGGAAATACCTAGCAACCGACATCGGCATGCGAATGCAACCGTGAGACGCCGGATAGAGAGGCACCAAGATCGCGCCGTGGATCGCGATGCCATAGTTGAAGTAAACGGGGTTGTACATGCTGCCAAGTTTCGATTCGCGCATGCCCTGACGGCGATTATAAAAGTAAAAAATACCCGGCGGCGTCACCGCCTGGCCGCAATAGCCCTTCTTGATCTGTTCGTAACCGTTGTTACCCTCTTCGCCCGGGTCGATCGTCACCTCTTCGCACCATGCCTCGTTAGAGCCCGACGAAATGTGCGTGATCAAAACGGGTTGCTGATTCGTGAACACCACGAGCACTTGTTCTGGCAGATAAACCTCGACGTGGGTCTTGGTGTCGGCTTTGCGGCGCGCTACAACCGCAATGTCGCCCTGCATGATCGACCATGTCGACGGCGTGACCTCGCCGGTGGCTCGCTCGCGCGGTACGCCCATAACCAACTTCTCAAACGCCCATATGGCCTGAACAGTGTTCTGGCCGAACACGCCGTCTTGTGGGCCCGGATCAAAGTGCAGTTGGGCCAATCGTTGCTGCACCCGCAACACGTCATCGCCCTTCATTCCCGACTTCAGAGTTCGGGTCAATGGCACGGTCACAACTGGCACGATCGAACTCGAACTAACATTGGCGTTCGCGGCGCTACCAGAATCGTCGTTGTCTCGCGAACTGACGGCAATTGCGACAACCGTAAGCAATACAGCAAAGGCGGCGATCGCCGGCCGCCAACGGTCGTAGAAACTATTGTTCATTTTTTAACTGTGGTCAACGCGTTTAACTCGTGACGCAACTCAAACGCCTCGGAGAGAATCTTGCGAATCACCCCTGGCGAACTAAGCGTCGACACGCCGCGAGTTCGCGGAAAGTAGTCGACGCCAAATTGGACTACGTTCATGCCCAACTTGCGCGCACTCACCATTAGCTCGGCGTCAATGAACGATCCCTCGCTCTTCAGCGTGATCTTTGTAAATACGCTCTTACGCACCAGCTTGAACGCAAAGTTGACATCGCGGAAGCGCACCCCAAACAGGGCCCGCACCAGCAGGTTGTAGAAGTGCGAGTAGACGACGCGCACATAACCCTCGCCCGTTCGGTCAAAACGGTAGGCGCCGATGATGTCGGCCTCGTACTGCTTCATCAACCGCATCGCCTTGTGTAATTCGCGCATGTCAAACGGCAAGTCGGCATCTGTATATAACACGACATCGCCGGTCGCGGCGGCAAATCCAGACTTGATCGAGCCGCCTAACTTGCGGTTGGTCGAGTGATGCACGACCTTGACGTGGGAGTCGCGTGCGGCGGCCTCATCAGCCAACCGCGGAGTCGAATCTGTCGAGGCGTCGTCGACGATGACCAATTCGTAATCGCCGATTTCGCCGCTGGCGATCAGTTCCAGGCAAACCCCCTCGGCGGCGTCGAGGGCTCGCTGCAAATACTCTTCCTCATTCCACATCGGGAAAAACACCGAAAGGCGCTCAAATTTTGTCGCGGCCATGGCTAATAAGGCTAACTGCGGCCCGCCGCGTTGTACTCTGCAGGGTGTCATGTCGCAGATTCCTCCCCCGCCTCAGGCAACGCCAGTAACTAAATTGACAAAGTCATGGCGCATCGCCACGGCGCTGTCGTGGCTATTAGTCGGGTTGGCTTTATTGGCGTTGGGCATCTCGAGTCGCACGGTCGGCAAGCCTGTGACATGGCTCGGGCCCGAGTCAAACCCGAAGTTTTTCGGACTATGGGTCGCCCCATTCTTGGCCCCACTTGTGGCCGGCTACTTCGCGATCAGACATAGCCGTTGGGCATCGCTCGTCGGCGCCGCGGCTTCGGCCGCGCTGGCCATCGTCGGCGCGATTGACTTCAATTCGACCCCGGGCGTCGCCATCGGCGAATTCGTTCTTGCCGGAGCCGGCATTTTGATTTCGATCGCCGCACTGGCGGGCCGCCAAAGTGTCAACGTCTACGCCCAGCCGCAATTACCATGATTATCACCTCGCTGCCCGTTGGCGAGCGCGTCGGCATCGCCTTCTCGGGCGGTCTAGACACATCGGCGGCCGTCGCCTGGATGCGCGAAAAAGGCGCAATGCCATACGCCTACACCGCCAACCTGGGCCAGCCCGACGAACCCAATTTAGAAACTGTGCCAGACCGCGCCAAGCAATACGGTGCTGTTGAGGCGAGACTTATCGATTGCCGCTCCGAACTCGTCCACGAGGGACTAGTTGCGCTGCAGTGCGGCGCGTTTCACATCACCACCGCCGGCCAGACCTACTTCAACACCACGCCGCTCGGCCGCGCCGTCACCGGCACCATGCTGGTCGCCGCCATGCGCGAGGACGAAGTGGACATCTG
>JBKJMC010000070.1:0-4737 GCA_046596615.1 Ilumatobacteraceae bacterium
AATTATCTGTGGCGAACGAGCGCTCAAATTGTACGAAGAGGCCGGCGAAGTCGACCGAGCTGCCCAAATGCATTCTCGTCTCGGCCGCGATCTCTCGACTTATCCACCGACTATGGACATCGACCGAGCCCTCGAGCACTATCGGGCGGCAGAGGCTCTGTTGGTTCAGGGACCCGAGCGTGCATCGCTAGTCGTGATGTACACAGGAATAGCCACTGCCGCCATCTGGGGGCTACGCCTGGACGAGGGTTTGGCGGCAGCGAGTCGCGCTCTAGAAATAGCCGTCCGCCTCAACGATGAGCGCTTATGGTGCGCGGCGGCGCCGCTGTACGGATGGCATGTTTGGGGTAGCGGACGGGTGAAGGAAGGTACCGATCTGATGGAGAGGGCTTGGGTCACGGCGGATCGACTCAATTTGGCCGCCGCCGCATTCTTCGCCGCATGGATTGGGGCCTCACCCGGCTCGTTTGGTGGAGACCCAGGCGACACCCTCCGCTGGGTGGATCGTGAATTGTCAATGCCGAGGGTTGCCCAGGCGCCAGGACAACGTCAAATATTGGCGACGTACAGGTCGCAGGCCCAATTCGCTCTCGGGAATAGTTCGATACTTGTCCGCGAGCAAACTGATTTGCAGCGCGATTCGAGCTGGAATATCGAATGGCTTCTGGATCTGTCGCGCGGCGATTGGGAAAAGGGCGCTGAATCATCCACCAAGGATTGTGAGTCGCAACAAAAATCTGGAAACCGTTGGGCCCTGTGCATGTCGTCGGCCGCTCTACATAATTTTCTCCGCTTGCTGGGCAGTGTGGATGCGGAGGGGGCAGTACTTCGCGCCATTGAATTGTGCCAATCGCAGCATCTACCAATGGAACTCGTTCAGCGAGCGTTTATTGCGCGGTTTTACAGTGAAACTGGACGGGTCGCGGAGGCGCTTCCGCATCTCGAACGCTGTCATGAAATTCTTGCCAACGGAGAAGAATGGAGTGTCGGTGCAGGACAGGTTGCGTTCGCCGATGGCGTTGTTTCAGCGGCCAGAGGATCATCCGCCCAGGAATTCGATATTCCTTTCGGACAGGCGGTCGATGTCTTTCGAAGATACGGCACGGTATGGAACGAGGCGGAAGCCTTGCACGAGTGGGGGCGGGCGCTGCTGTCGGCCGGCGAGAAGGCTCGCGCCATCTCCATGTTCGAGGCTGCTGTTGAGATTTATCGTCGTATCGGCGCGGGAGAACGTTGGATTAACAGAGTTCTTGCCGACAAAATACCGGCGCAAGGCATTTTGAACGCCTAGGTCTTGTTTGACTTGAATCAATGATCGGAGTACTGTCCGAATTGGGGGTACAAGATGGTTGTCAAGTCATCTTCACCAAGAATTCAAGTTGTAGACCGATCAATTTTGCGCTACACAGTCCCGGTTGCGCTGTTTTCGGCGGCGGCGCTGGCCTGGTGGTGGAGTCTGAGCATGGCATCGGGAATGCGCGCCGAGGGCATGTCCGGCATGTCGATGGCGTCAACGATGGGCGCCGCCGGGTTCTTGCTGGCCTGGCTGGTGATGATGATCGCGATGATGATGCCCGCGATGACTCCCGTCGTGAAGTTGTACGCGCTCGCCGCGGGGCAAGGTCGAGTGGCACCACTGTCATTTTTTGTGGGCGGGTATCTCGTGGTGTGGCTCGTTCTTGGTGTGCCAGCCTATTTTGCATGGCGCGCGCTGAACGTGCCGATGGCCGAGGGCGCCGATTGGGTGGGTCGTCTGGCCGGCGGGTCATTCGTCGCCGCCGGGATTTGGCAAGTCACGCCGCTGAAGGAGATGTGTCTGCGAAACTGCCGATCACCGATGTCGTTTTTTCTTCGCTTCGGTAAGCGACTCGAACGACCGCTTGGCGCATCTCGCATGGGCGCCATACATGGACTCTTTTGCGTCGGCTGTTGCTGGACGATGTTCGTAGTTCTAGTTGCAATTGGCACGATGAATATCGGATGGATGTTGATTCTGACCGCGTTAATAGTTGCCGAAAAGACGTTCCGTCATGGTCAGCGAGTGGCGGCGACTGCCGGGGTCGCATTTCTAATTCTCGGTGCCGTTCTGCTGGCCTCACCGGGGGCAATCACGGTAATCACCTGAGTAATTTGCAAAAACATCAACAACAAAAGGAGAAACACAAATGACAATCACCGAAACCACCACCGCATGGCGACTGAAAGGTAAGGGATACGAGTTCTGCAACTGTCAAGCAGGATGCACATGCAATTTTTCCGGTTTCCCAACATCATCGGACGGCAGTTGCAAGGCAGCAGTTGGAAACAAGATCATCGAAGGCTTCTGCGGCACCGTAGATCTCAGTGGCCTCGACGTAGTGGCCATAATTGAATGGCCAAAGGCGATTCACGATGGCAACGGGAAGGCCATTTTTGTCGTGCCGCCGAAGGTTAGCGACGAACAATTGGGGTGCTTGGCCCAAATCTTCACCGGTCAACTTGGAGGTCTTCCTTGGTCGATCCTCGGAACCACATTTTCAGTGGCAGGCGTCGTGCGCGCGGAAGTGAATATCAAGGACGACGGGATTTACAGCGGGTTTGACATCCCCGGAGTCGGTAGCGCCAAGGGCGACAGCCTCAAGAACCCGGTGACGGGCGAGGAGCACCTCGTGGCGATCGATCTCAATACTGGATTCATCTGGAAGAGAGGCGAGTGCGGTCAAGGAAGTTTCGATGTCGAGGCCGAAGGTATTCACCTAAAGTTCGAAGACAGCAATTGGATTTTTTACGAGTTCGACTGGACAAATCAAGGCTGAAAATCTGTAAGCCGCGTCAGAACTTCGTCAACCTTGGCGGTTGCGATTCCGATTGAGTTATCGGCAATACCGAACGGCAGCATCAAAACATTGTCGTGGATCATGCTCCCACAGGAGTAGACGACATTGGGCACATATCCATCTCGTTGCGAGTTAATTGGCGAGATTAGGGGCTCATTAAGGCTTCCAATAACGCGTGTCGGATCACGCAAGTCGAGGAGCGATGCGCTTATGTGATACGTCCGCATCGGGCCGACGGCGTGGGTCAAAATGAGCCAACCTGCCTCGGTCTCGATAGGGGATCCACAATTTCCCATCTGAACAAGTTCCCATGGTCTAGTCGGTGTTTGTAGAACAGCTGACTCGTCCCAGTATTCAAGGTGGTCAGAAAAAGAAATCGAATTGGTTTCGTGATCCTCTCGAGTGAGGGCCACATAGTTGCCACCAACCTTTCTCGGAAAGAGAGCCAACCCTTTTCCAAACGCGGCGCGGCCTGAAATTGGCGACATTTGAAACGAAGCAAAGTCTCGTGTTTGGAGAAGTTGCTGTGAGATGTTATTCCCGTCAAAAGCCGTATACGTGGCGTAATAGATCGAAGCACTTTCGGAGTCGACAAATTGAACAAAACGCGCGTCTTCCATGCCTCGCCACTCGGCGCTCGCCCTCGGCCAAAGTACTCGTTCTGAAAGGTCGGAAGATTGCGGAAATTCGAGAGAATATGAGCGCTCCGCGACGCTCCGAAAATTAGATACGGTCTCCGGTGCGTTTCGATATGTTTCGTGGTCAAGTAATAAGCGTGTGAGCTGTATATCGAGTTCGGAAAGTGAGAAGTGTTCGTCAAGTTCGCTGAGCACTGATCGAGCATTTTCGCCAAAGTCCGAATAGCTCTCGAGAAGACCACGAAAGTTCCGTTGAGTGAACAAGATTTCACCGTGATCGCCTGAAGTAAGACAGTTTCTAGGAGTGTCGAGTGTGACGCCACCTTTATGGTCGATGAGACCAGTTCGGAATCCGATGGACGATCGATGTCCTTCACCGACGCTACGAACGCTCATAACGAAACGCGCTGTTCCGGCACGTAGGTCGGATTGATCTGGGTGCAGGACTACGGAGGGATTGCAAAGTGCGGCACCCTCAATGGAGACCTCGTGCATGAAATATGCGCCGATGAGTCGCCATCTATCATCTGAGAGGTTCTGTAAAGAGCCCATGCGGTGAAGCACATGCTGGGCGTATTTATCGATGCAATCGATGTAATAGTCGTGCCGATCGCCGAAGGTCGCAATGACGTCATTGAGGGTCTCATTGACCACCTCGTCCGAAAGGGTGAGAATCCTGTCAACTACCGAGTTGGTGCGGCTCTGCGTTGATCCAAAGTCTTGCTGTCCAGGAACGAAGAGGCGAAGCAACACTCTACTGGGGTCTGGCAGTAGCCGGTGCTTCGTTCGAGTTACGAGTGATGGATGCATCATGTGCCGCTACTCAAATCATCAAGTACGGCATATTGAAGGGTGGAGATCATCGCCAACGTCGATTCGGCACCCTGATTGATGTTGACCCCCGTTGGCAGGAGGCCATCAAATCCGCCGTGAGTTTCAAAATCAATCATTGGTGTCGAGGCATCGTTCTGGCCAAGAAACCAATCAATTGCAAGATTAATCGAGTTTTTCCAATGAGGATCCCCGGTCGCCAGAAACGCGCTGGCGCAAGCGTCTGCAATTGCGGCTAACTCGATTGGTTGCTGATCGAATGCCGGTTTTGGATCACCAAGTGATCGACCATTGGCGGGGGTAACTGAATACTGGTTGTTAAGGCATTCGATCTCTATCAACCACCGCAAAAGCTCGAGGCCGCGCGCGAGCAATTTCTCGTCGTGCAGTAGTCGACCCGCGTCGATCATAGTTTGAGGGATGACCGCGTTGGCGTAGGCGAGCCGTGCCTC
>JBKJMC010000243.1:0-5559 GCA_046596615.1 Ilumatobacteraceae bacterium
GAAAGATGCGGTGCATCGTGGCAATCGTTTCTTCGTCATTGCTGCGGTGCGCGCGAAACACAGGTTTGACCCAGGCGTCAAATTGATCGTCGCCAGTCGACATCCTGCCCGTCGCACGAAAATCTTGTAACTGCTCGGCCGTCGCGGCGCCATCTCGATTGTTGATGTCAAACAACAGACGCTCAAAATTCGATGACACCTGAATGTCCATGCTTGGGCTCAGTGTTGGCACGACGTCGGTTATCGACATCGTGCGCGACTCGAAAAATCTAGTCAGAGTGTCATTGCTGTTAGAGCCAACGATCAGGTGGCGAATGTTGGCGCCCATCTGTCGCGCGATCCACCCCGTCAACACATTGCCGAAGTTGCCAGTCGGAACGCTGAACGAAGCGCCCCGCTCGGGCAAGCTGCGACCGAGCGACTCGATTGCCGTGAAGTAGTAGACGGTCTGGGCCATGACACGCGCCCAGTTGATCGAATTGACGGCCGAGAGATTTTGAGCCTCGCGAAATTTGGAGTCGTTGAACATCGCCTTGACCAGGTCTTGGCAGTCATCGAAGGTGCCATCAATGGCCACCGTGCGAACATTAGGTGCGTCGATCGTCGTCATCTGTCGGCGCTGAAACTCGCTGGTGCGGTTGCGCGGGTACAGGATCACAATTTCGACGTTGCTACAATCTTTTACCGCATCAATCGCCGCGCTACCAGTGTCACCGCTGGTCGCCCCGACAACCATCACCCGCTCGTCGCGTTGTTTGAGTACATAATCAAACAACTTGCCAATAAGTTGAAGCGCGATGTCCTTAAAAGCAAGTGTCGGACCGTGAAACAATTCGAGCAGAAAATGCTCAGGCGAAATCTGCACCAGCGGCGCAATTTCGGAATGCCGAAACGTTGAGTAGGCGTCTTGGCACAGTCCTAGGAACACTTCAGGCGGTATCTCGTCGCCGATGTACGGCTGCATGATCGCGGCCGCGCGCTCGGCGTAATCACCGACTCCTATCGATTGCGTTTGGGGCCACTCGCTTGGCACGTAGAGGCCGCCGTCCGAGGCCAGGCCTCCGAGAAGCGTGTCGCAAAAGCCCAATTCGGGGGCACGTCCGCGAGTAGAGACGTAACTCATTGCCGTAATCATTACTAATCTCGATTCTTTACCGTGTTCACTCGGTCATTGACCGATGACGCGCAACAGCGCGCCAACACGGATCACGACATCAAGTTCAAGTAGTTCGCCGATACATCTTTGCACGGCATCCTCGTTAGCCAAGTGAGTGAGAAATACGAGTCGCGCCCCGCTGCCGATGCCGTCTTGCTCGGCGGCGCGAATGCTGACTTCGTTGCGCGCAAACACACCTGTCACCGTGTGCAACACGCCGGGCTTGTCTGTGACTTCGAGAGGTATCAGATACTCGCACGATGTTTCGCTGATTGGCTTGAGCTTGGCCAAAGTTAGATTGCCCAGTGTCGCGTGCGTGCCCGTGCCCAAGTTGATTGCCGCGTCGATCACGTCGCCGAGAACCGAACTCGCTGTCGGATCACCGCCGGCACCTCGACCGTAGAACATCAGCGACCCCGAGGCCTCGCCGTCGACGACAACTGCATTAAAGCTGTCGCGCACGCTGGCCAGCGGATGATGAACCGGAACCATCGCTGGGTGCACGCGCACCGACACCCGCGCCGTCGTGGCATCGAGTTCGGCGATCGCCAACAATTTGACCGCGTAACCGAGTCGCTTGGCAATGGCGATGTCGGCCGCATCGATATTGCTAATGCCCTCGCTGTATACGTCACTAGCCACAACTTTGCAACCGAAGGCGATGCTGGCGATAATCGAAATTTTTGCGGCAGCATCAAGACCCTCGACATCTGCGGTCGGATCGGCTTCGGCGTAACCGAGTTTCTGCGCCCCAGCCAACGCGCCGGCGTAACTCGCACCCTCGTCGCTCATTTTGGTCAAAATATAGTTAGTCGTTCCGTTGACGATTCCGAGCACGCGCCTTATCGGCTCGCCGCGCAGGCTTTCGCGCAGCGGTCGAATCAGGGGGATCCCTCCACAAACGGCGGCTTCGAACAGCAAATCAATGCCGGCGACATCTGCGGCGGCAAATAATTCCGCACCATGCGTGGCGAGCAGTGCCTTGTTACCGGTGACTACGGGCTTGCCATTCTTCAACGCCTCAAGAATGAGAGCGCGGGCAACGTCTACGCCGCCCATCAACTCAACAACGAGGTCGACGTTGGGGTCGCCAACCACTGATTCGGCGTCATTACAAAACAATTTCGAGTTGACGCCAGATGTTGCGTGCTTGGCGGCGTCACGCACGGCGATGCGTGTAATTTCAAGTTTTACGCCGCTGCGAGCCGCGATCGTCTCTGCCTGGCGCTGCACGAGTCGCACGAACGCCGCACCGACCGTGCCGTGGCCGATCACGCCGAGTCGTACGAGTCGATCTTGCCGTGATTGCTTCGCTTGCTGTGCCGAAGATGCACCAGACATGAGTTAAACGCTATCTGCCAGGTGCGGACTATGAGTCGAGGCGCACGAGGTCTTCGTAAGACTCGCCGCGCACAACCACGCGCGCCTTGCCATTGCCGACGAAGACAACGGGCGGCCGCGTGACTTTGTTGTAGTTAGATCCCATCGAGTGGCCATACGCGCCTGTCACTGGAGTGGCGACAATGTCACCAACTTTAAAATCACGGGGCAAATGTGCCTCGTTGATCAACACGTCGCCGCTCTCACAGTGCTTGCCAACCAGGCGCACTTCCTCGGAGCGCTCGTCGCCTGCTCGCGCCACGAGAAATGCCTCGTAACCGCTGCCGTACAATACCGGTCTCGGGTTGTCACTCATTCCGCCATCAACAGCGACGTATGTGCGCACCCCGGCAATTGGTTTAATCGAACCGATCGAGTACATCGTGATCGCCGCAGATGCGACTATCGCTCGACCGGGTTCAACATAGACGATCGTCCGCGGCGCAAGCTTGGCTGTCGCGTGGCGCAGTTGCGTCGCCCACTCGGAGATGCTCGGCGCTTGTTCGTCTTGGGTGTAGGCAACACCGAGACCGCCGCCGAGAGTGACTTCGGCGAGCCCCAGTTCATTGCAAAGTTCGACCATAATTTCTGCCGCCTTCGCGAAGTTCCCAGCGGCAAATACGTTTGACCCGATGTGACAATGGATTCCGACGAGATTGACGCTGACCGACGCCGCGGCCCGCTTGGCGGCTTTGTGGGCATCGCCATTTTTCAAGTTAAAACCAAACTTCGAATCGTCTTGCCCCGTCGAGACAAACTCGTGGGTATGCACGTAAACGCCGGGCGTCACTCGCAATTGTACGCGCGGCGCTGGCAATCCTTGCTCGTGCAATGCATCGAGGCGATCCAATTCGTCAAAGTTGTCGACCACGATGTGGCGCACACCGGCGGTGATTGCCATGCGCAACTCTTCGACGCTCTTGTTGTTGCCGTGCATCACGCACTGACTGCCGGGTACGCCAGAATGCAACGCCACGTACAATTCTCCGCCAGTTGCGACATCGAGCAGCAGCCCCTCTTGCACGGCAAGCCGCGCCATCGCGCTGCATAAAAACGCCTTCGTCGCGTACACAACTCTCTCGGCACCAAACGCCTGCACGGCCTCGCGGCACCGCGCGCGCAAGTGTTCCTCGTCGTAGACAAAAACGGGCGTGCCGAATTTGGCCGCGATCTGCGGCAAGGCAACCCCGCCAATCGACATCACGCCGTGCTTGTCGATGCTTGCCGAATCTGGCAACAGGTGCTTGGCGATTTGTTTCACATTTGTTCCGGGGCGTCGATGCCGAGCAACGCTAAGCCAGAATGCAGTACGCGCGCCGTTATGTCGCTAAGCGCCAGTCGGCTGTCGCGCTGCGCATCAGAATCGGCGCGCAATACGGGGCAGTGTTCGTAGAACGCGCTGAAGTCGCTCGCCAACTCATATAGATAGGTGCACAGCCGGTGCGGGCTGTACTTATCTAGCGTGTCCCACACGGCGGTATCAAACTGCAACACGCGCATCGCCAAGGCGCGCTCGGCCTCGTGATCAATTGTCGGCGTAATGCCGCGCACGCTGGCGCGCTCGATGTTGGCCCTGCGAAAGATGCTGCAGATTCTGGCGTGCGCGTATTGCAGGTACGGCGAGGTGTTGCCGTCGAACGAGAGCATCCGATCCCAATCGAACATGTAATCCTTAACGCGATCAGTCGATAGGTCTGCGTACTTGACCGCGCCGATTCCAACTTGGCGCGCGATATCGAGCTGCGAGGATTCCGAGAGTTCTGGGTTCTTCTCGCGCACCGCACTCGCGGCGCGCTCAACTGCCTCACGAAGCAACGAATCGAGCTTCACGACTTCGCCGCTGCGGCTCTTCAGAATCTTGCGATCGTTGCCGAGCACGTTGCCGAACGCAACATGCGTAACTTCAGTCGATTGCGGCACCCATCCGGCTTTGCGCGCCACCACATCGACCATCTGCAGGTGTTGCGCTTGCGGCGCGCCAACCACATACAAAATTACATGTGCGCCCAGTCGCTCAATACGATCAATTACGCACGCGAGGTCGCTCGTGGCGTAGTTGTAGCCACCATCCGTCTTTCGAATTATTAGCGGCAACGGTTCGTTCTCGCGATTGACGAAGCCGTCGGCAAACACGACCTCGGCGCCGTCGCTCGTAACCAGCATTTTAGCCGCGCTCAAACGCTCTACGACCTCGGCCAACAAGTCGTTGTAGGCGCTCTCGCCCATCAGGTCAGCTGAAGTCAGCAATACCCCAAGCGCGCGATACACGCGATCGAAATAGCGTGTGCTTTCGCCCACCAGCAACTTCCACATTCGTAGCGTCTCGGCGTCGCCCCCTTGCAACAACACAACACGGTTGCGGGCGCGGTCCTTAAATGAGTCATCTCTATCAAACTTTGCTCGTGCCTGGCGGTAAAAACCGTCTAAGTCGCCGACAGATAGTTCTTCGGCCGCGGTTGCTTCTCCAAGATCAATGAGGTGTTCGATCAACATTCCAAACGGCGTACCCCAGTCGCCGATGTGGTTCTCGCGAATGACGCGATGGCCAACGAACTCGAGCATCCGCACGAGTGCGTCGCCGATCACCGTGCTGCGAAGGTGACCTACATGCATCTCTTTGGCGACGTTGGGCGCCGAATAATCGATCACCACTGTCTTGAAGACAGTCGCGTTGCGCACGCCCAAATGAGCATCGGCCGCCGCGCGCGCCAACTCGCTGGCCAAAAACTCGTTGGCGAACGTGACGTTTATAAAACCCGGTCCAGCGATCTCGACCGCGCTGCAAACGCCAGTTAAGTCGGCTGCATCAAGCACCAGCCTTGCAACGTCGCGCGGCGCTTGGCCGAGATGCTTGGCGAGCGCCAGCGAACCGTTGACCTGCGCATCGGCTCTGTCGCTGCGCCTTACCGTCGGATCGAAAATTGGTGCACCCGCACCGGCAACCTTGGCAAACGCGGGGGCGAGCCGCGCGGCAACGGTGACGATCGGATCTGCCATGGTTCTTCTATTGTTGCCGACCGAGC
>JBKJMC010000260.1:0-3201 GCA_046596615.1 Ilumatobacteraceae bacterium
TCTTTTAACTGCTTTTAGATTCGACTACGCCATCTTCGTGTTGTTGGCAATAATCTGGCCCATGGCGTTTACCTTAAAATCGGTCACGCTCTTGCGGGACACGTAGATGAGGTTCGATGTGTACGCCAAAATGTATGGTGTCATTTCGAGCGAACGCAACTGAATCTTCTTGCTGGCAATCCTTGATTTGGTTGGATTCGGCGCAGCAATGTATTCGTCGATGGCGGCGTCGAGTACGGCGTCATTCAATTGCGCCGCGCTCCAGTCGGCAGTCGACTTCCACTCGCGTTGTAGATATTGATCGGGCACGCCACGACCGGCCCAGTCGACGATGCCCAAGTTGGAGGCCAACCACGAATGATTGTCGTAGGCGAATACCTTGCCTTTTACCGATGGGTACGGGTTGTAGGTGTAGTACACCGCGCCGCCGCCGTCGGAGCCGTCGATCACCAGGTTGACCTTGATGCCGATCTTGGCGAACGACGACTTGATCATTTTCGCATACTTGTTGATGTCGTCGCGCGCCCATGTCGACAAGTCGACCGAGAAACCATTGGGCACTCCCGCTGCCTTCATCAACGCCTTGGCCTTGACGAGGTCTTGCTTGCGCTGCGGAACCGTTTTGTCGGCCGTCGCGTACGGGTCCATGACGCTGTCGTTTCCGACGACGCCGCCGATGCCCTTGAGGACACCTTTGACGTAACCAACTCGGTCAATAGTCAGCGCTGCAGCCTGGCGGACGCGCTTGTCCATGAACGGACCGAAATTGCAACGCATGTGGACGTGGGCAAAGCCTGCGCCAGCCTTAGTCGTATACCGCGTGAACTGCGTCGGGTCGAGCGACAGGGCGTCGCTGGCGTCGAGCGCTGCAACAGCATCAAGCTTGCCAGTCTTCAACTGTGGCAACGCCGTTGCCGCCGATGTGAACTGAATCAGCTCCAACTTGTCGAAGTTCGGCTGGAACGAAGTGTCCCAGTAGTGCGGGTTTTTCACGAAGGTGGTCTTTTCAAATTCTTTGTAGGTGACCATCTTCCACGGGCCAGCGGCAACCATGTCTTTTGTCCACGCCGCGCCGCCGTCGGCACCCTTCTTGATGATGCACATGCCGTACGAAACCGACGAGACGCTGTAAGGGAAGTTGCCCGAAGGCGCGAGCAAGTCAAACTTGACGGTCTGCTCGTCGACCTTCTTGCAGCCGTTGACGTCCATCAAGCCGGTGAAGTTACCCTTCGACCGCGAAGTCTTGGCGGAAAAAATCGCTTTGAATGTGTAGACGATATCGTCGACCGTTAGCGGAGTGCCATCGTTAAACTTGACGCCCTTGCGGATCTTGAACGTCCAGGTCTGGGCGTTGTTGGCCGATTTCCAGCTTGTCGCGATTCTCGGAGAGAGTGTGCCATCTGGATTCAAGAACGTAAGCCATTCGCCTACGACGCTCAAAATAAAAAGGCTGCCGTCGGATGTCTCCCAAGGTGCCGCTGGGTGAACTTGCTTACCAGTTGCGACCTTGAGTGTCTTTACCGCGGCGCTCGCCGATGTTGCGCCGACAATGCCTGCCGCTGGCAACGCGAGACCCGCGCCGACTGCCGCTGCGCCCTGGATGAAACCACGGCGCGATACGCCGCTGCTTACAACTTCGCTAATTGATTCGTCAACGATTGACATTTGTCCCCCTAGTAGTTTTTGTTTGTTCCGCTATATCGCCAATGAATCTAGCCTGTGGATAACCATGCTTGTCAACTCTTGCTCTGGCGTGCCTACCCCTTGAGCAGGGCGCCGGGCCTGACCCGCATCGCGCAGCTAAGCCGCACGATGGTGTCGAGGGTGGGCGAAAAGTGTCTGTTTTCGATGCGGTTGATGGTCTTGCGGTCAACTCCGGCGATCTCGGCTAGCCGGGCCTGGCTGAAATCGTTCTGCAGTCGCAGTTCGTACAACGCCTCGGCCAGCTGGGCGCGAGTGCGGGTGACTTGGTGCCGCATCTGGGTTTCGGTGGCCACGGCCTTCATGCCTTAAACATAGACGATATTTGGAAAATGTGCGGACATGTGTCCGAAATATCTCGAATTCTTTTCAGCGTAGGCTGGCTGTTATGCGCATTGGGGTGTTGACCGGGGGTGGAGATTGCCCCGGGTTGAATGCGGTAATCAGGGCTATAACGCGCAAGGGCGACGCTCACGGCGACCAGTTGATTGGGTTTTACGACGCCTGGGATGGGGTCATGGGTCAGCGCACAATTGCCCTCGATATGGCGGCAGTGCGCGGAATCTTACCCAAGGGTGGCACGATCTTGGGTACGCGAAGGGGAAGCCCGTTCGAGAGCAAGGATGGCGTCGCCCGAACGCAACGAGCGTTTGCCGACCAACGACTCGATGCCTTAATTGTGATCGGCGGCAACGGATCACTAACCGTGGCTTCGATGTTGAACTGGCAGCACGGCTTGCCGATTATTGGCGTACCCAAAACAATTGACAACGATGTCGTCGGCACCGAAGCCACCTTTGGCTTTCAGACTGCTGTACAGATCGCCACCGACGCGATCGACAGGTTGCACACGACTGCCGAGAGCCATGACCGTGTGATGGTGGTCGAGGTCATGGGTCGCGACGCGGGGTGGATCGCCTTGCATTCGGGTATTGCCGGCGGGGCGACAGCAATCGTGATCCCCGAGCAGCCCTTTGACATTGTCGAGTTGGCCGCAACCGTGGCGCGGCGCCATAATCGCGGACGCTACGCATCTGTAGTCGTAGTCGCCGAGGGCGCCCGACCCAAGGATGGGCAGAACGTGCACGGCGACATTTCGCACTTTGTCGGCGCAGAGTTGGGGGCGCGCACGGGATATGAGTCGCGAGTTGTACAACTCGGTTACGTGCAACGTGGCGGCACGCCGACCGCGTACGACCGAATATTGTCGACGCGTTTTGGTTTGGCGGCAATTGATGCGGTACATGACCGCGCGTTTGGGCAGATGGTCGTATTGCGCTGCGGCCAGATTGAGCGCGAGTCGATGACCGTTACGGAGGGCAAGACGCGCACGGTTGATTTAAATCTGTTTAGGGATGTTGCCGCGACGTTTTTCGGCTAGAGCATTAGTCCGTCTGGCGCGGCAAACTAATTCGGCGGTCCGAACTGGCGGTCTCCGGCGTCGCCTAAACCGGGCACGATGAAGGCGTGCTCGTTGAGCCGCTCGTCGACCGAGGCGGT
>JBKJMC010000280.1:0-5287 GCA_046596615.1 Ilumatobacteraceae bacterium
TTCACTGCTTATGAATGGTCTTCGAAAGTTCATAAGCAGTGAAACTAAGCCAACTAGACAGCGTTGTCAAGTCAGCTTTCGCTGGACATCCGTCCTTGCTCGGTAGTCATCATTGAGATGAAAATGGGGAAATGAAAATCTCCTTCGCGTCAGACATCTGGTTGTTTAACGGCGACTCTCCGTGGTACTTCATCACCTTGCCATCCGATGTCGCCGACATCCTTATTTCCCGAAAAGAAGTCAAAGTCGTACATCCTTCCCGTCAGGAAGAGCGTTAGGACATCGGAGAAACTTACAGCGGGGACATGCCCGTCCGTAACACTTGAAATCGACCGAGTTCCCTCTCTGTCTACTTCGACCAGAATTGCTGCGGCGCCGGGCGCTGGCGGAACATAGGAAACGAAGGCTCGAATCTCTGCACAAACCCCATTCAGAAAAGGGAACTACGCTTCTTAGATGCTCGTCGACGATGCCAAATACATTGCGGGTAAGCGAACTAGCGACAGATCGGAGTCTGGCGATCAGTTTTTCAACTGGATTGGCCTTGTTGACGCATCCGAGGCCGAACTTCAGAAGTATCAGCGTCGCTTCCACCTCAACAATCTCGCAATTGAGGATGCTGCCTCAGGTGGGCAACGAACCAAACTTGACATCTATCCGGAACACCTATTTCTAGTTTTGAAGACGATCGCATACGACTTGAACTCGGAACGTATTGTCGTCGGTGACATCGCAGTATTCCTAGGCGCCGAGTTCATACTTACGGTTCGCCACGGAGAGGCAATCGCCTTGCGATCGATTCGGGCCGACTTGGAGAATCATCCCGAACGATTAGTGGGTGGCCCAACCGCTGTTCTCCACGAAATCGTCGACCGTCTTGTCGATCAATACATCAATGTTTGCGCTCGCATAGCCAAAGATGTCGAAGAAATTGAAGACAGGGTATTTGACGACGAGAAACCGGCGCCGGCCAGTCAACTCTATTTGGTTAAGCGTGAACTCATTGAATTTCGACGAACCATATTTCCCCTTATCGAGCCAATCGAACTTCTAGCCGCAGGCAAGGTCACTCACCTAAATGCAAATTCGGTTCCAATGTTCTCAGATATTCGAGATCACTTGCTCAGAGTTATCGATGAGGTTGAATTAATGGATGAGTTGATAGACGCCGCGTTACACGCCAACTCGTCGCTGATTCAGGTACAGCAAAACACCGATATGCGCAAGATCTCGGCCTGGGTTGGAATTGGCGCCGTTCCCACAATGGTGGCCGGCATTTACGGCATGAATTTCGATCACATGCCCGAGTTGCGATGGCGCTACGGCTACTTCATCGTGATTGGGCTTCTTGTTGCAGTGTGCACGAGCCTTTTCAGACTTTTCCGAAAAAATGAGTGGCTCTAGTCGTCCCTAATCAATAAGTTGGCCCTAGACAGATGCCTCCGTCGGCGTAAGATTGCCACTGAGGAGGACTCCCAATTTTGAGTCTCGACGAATTCAATACCACCTCTGGATCCTTATTGCGCGGCGACTATTCCCATGCCCGAGAAGACTTTACGGTCGACCAAGACCTGACCAACTATTCAGAAGAACAACAAGCGCTCTGGCGTCGACTTTACGCACGACAGTTTGAACTTGTACGCGGGTACGCATTTGACGAGTACCTCGGTCACCTCCGAAGTCTCGACATGTCGCAATCGATCCCGAACTTTGCCGAAATCTCGACACGACTGCAAAGTTCCACCGGATGGGAAATCGTGGCGGTGCCGGGACTCATCCCTGACCTCGCATTTTTCAACCTTCTTGCCAATCGCCGCTTCCCCACCACCGTCTGGCTGCGCAAGCCGGAGGAATTCGACTACATCGTTGAGCCAGATATTTTTCACGACTGTTTTGGACATGTACCTCTCCTATTTAGTCAGCATTATGCCGACTATCTACGTGCCTACGGAACTGGTGCCCTCAAGGCTGCGAAGCTCGGCCCCGAGGCATTGGTCATGATCGGGCGCCTGTTTTGGTTCACGGTCGAGTTTGGTTTGATTCGGGCGTCGA
This sequence comes from Ilumatobacteraceae bacterium, assembly GCA_046596615.1. GTDB lineage: Bacteria > Actinomycetota > Acidimicrobiia > Acidimicrobiales > Ilumatobacteraceae > UBA3006. The sequence continues at coordinate 2,053 of JBKJMC010000280.1, forward strand.
ATGGAAATCGCGTATTTGGTGCCGGAATTTTGTCTTCGAGTGGAGAAATTGTGAACTCGATTGATAGCCCTACGCCGCGCCGACTGCCATTCGATTTAGAGCGGATCATGCGAACGGATTACCACATTGATCGCTATCAAGATCCGTACTTTGTAATCGAAAGTTTCGAGAAACTAGTTGCCGATACCGCACACGACTTTACTCCGGTGTACGAGCGGCTTCGAGATTTGCCAACCTTCGCCAAGTCGCGGTAGCCGCAGGCAGGTTCATAAAACTTCTCGTTCTCCAACTTAACGAGCTTGTGTCGGAGGGTCTCCACTTCTCCATCAGTGCCCCCGGCATGAATCGAACATGCGACCTGCGGTTTAGGAAACCCAATACATCCGTCCAACCTGATTTGACAGATCCTCAAAAGGTCTGATTCGTGCAAGTTTTTGGAACTCCAATCCAACTGACTTAAACCTGTCCAGACTGCTTCTGGCCCACACCAACACAAAATTTCAAATTACTTCAATTCCCAATCAAAAAGATTGCTTTCCTACTTCGCGTGATTTAACACGCCACCCTCATCAATCATGACTTCTCTCACATGGTGTGGTGCAGGCGAGTCTGTAATGACGACATCGGAATAGACACCTAGCTGCGTTTGATGTTCATCTGTACCTTTTACCCATCCTGACGATTAGTTCTCCGTTACGATTCATTCTGACATGGAAGCCGTGGTTCTTTTACCCTCTCTCGGGCGTCCCGCTTCTGATTTTGAGCTTCTTTCAATTTCGCTGCAAAAATCAGGTTTTCATCCGATTGCAATTAGTCCTCGAGAACAATTTCCAGGCCAACCTGACCTTCACGAATTGGCACGTGACACTGTTCAGCAAGTCAGCTCCCATGGAATCTCCTACTTTCATCTGATCGGTCATGCATTTGGTAATCGGCTTTCCCGATGTATCACCGCAAATTTTCCTGGTCAGGTTCAATCACTCACTTTGTTGGCCGCGGGTGGACTTGTTGAACCACCAGAAGCGATATGGAAAGTTTTGTATTCCTGTTTTGACTCGAATTTGAGCAAGGAGGATCACCTTGACGCAGTACGCACAGCATTTTTCGCTCCCGGAAATGACCCATCAAGTTGGCAATTCGGTTGGATGCCCGAAGTCATGGAATATCAACGAAGGGCTGTTACCTCTACTCCACGTGAAGAATGGTGGTCGGCTACAACACCACATGTACTTGTCATTCAAGCAATTCAGGATGCTATTGCTCCGCTCGAGAATGGCCGTCGATACAAGTCCGAGAGCGCTCCACATGCGCAACTTGTGGAAATTGATTGTGCAGGCCATGCGATGTTGCCCGAGCAACCCGATTTAATTGCCTCAACAGTCATCAATTTCCTTGAGCTTCAGTAATCAATATCATCGCGAGCCGCAACGTCTTTGGTATTCTCGGAACCACCATTGTTACTTTCGGTTGCGCCGCGCAATAATCCCTATTTCATTGGTGCCCCCGGCATGAATCGAACATGCGACCTGCGGTTTAGGAAACCGTTGCTCTATCCACTGAGCTACGGGGGCTTGAGGTCAAGTTTACTGCCGCCGATCTTTAGGGTGTTCGCAATTGTCTTCGTCAGATTTAGCGATTGCTCGGCGTATCGCCAAGAATCGTGGCGCGGTGCATCACGCGCCTGTGCGGCATGTAGTCGGCACTGGCGTAATGCTGCGTGAGTCGGTTATCCCAAAATGCTAGATCGTATTGCTTCCAGCGCCAGCGCACCGTGAACTCTGGCTTAGCAACATGCGTGGTGAGATACTGCAGCACTATCTCACTCTCGCGCGATGACAACTCGAGAATGCGCGTAGTGAATGAAGCATTGACAAAGATGCCCTTGCGCTTGCTAACCGGGTGCACTCGAACCACAGGATGCACGACGGGCGGGTTCGCCCGTTGCGCGGCCTCAACAAGCTGGCGCGTCTCAGGCGAACTGCCGTAACGCTCGATCGTGAATGATGCGGCGATGTCGTGCTCGGCCGTGAGTTCATTGATAAACGACTTAAACGAATCGGAAAGCGTGTCATATGCGGCGATTCCGCTCGCCCACAATGTGTCGCCACCGTACGGCGGCAAAATGCGCGCCGAAAGCAGCGCCCCCATGGGTGGTTGCTGGATAAAGGTGACATCGGTATGCCAGGTATCGCTATCTGGGGGATTCTTCGCGTTCGTGTCGAGCACGATTATCTCTTCGACCTGTGGATCGTGAGGGTACACGGGATGCACGTGCAACTTGCCGAAATGCGCCGCGATGTCGCGATGTTGTAGCGGCGTGACTGGCTGGTTCTCGAAGAACAACACATGATGCTGCACTAGTGCGGCAGAGATCTCGTCGCGAAGCGCGGCGGTAAGCGGCGCGCAAAGATCGACTTCGCTTATCACTGCCCCAATTGCTGGCGACACGGGCTCAATTCTCATCTTCTTAACCTACGCGCGAAACATGATTGCCCATTACGACCGAGGCAGGAATTCGCCGACTTAGCGGCAAATCCAAGCCAACGCTAGATTCTGGCGATGACCAATATGGCCGTAACCCTTCTCGGCACGGGCAGTCCTATGCCGGACCCCAACCGCGCCGGGCCTGCCACTCTGGTCAAGGCCGGTAACACATTTTTGCTGTTCGATTGCGGCCGTGGCGTCGCGATGAGGCTTGTCGGCGCCGGCGTACCTATCCCCTTCATCGGCAATGTGCTGATCACCCACTTGCACAGCGATCACATAACCGATCTGAACGACATCATGACCACACGATGGATTATGACACCAGAGGCGACGCCACTAAATGTTTACGGTCCCCCGGGCACGAAGCACGTTGTCGACGCACTGCTCACGATGCTCGAAGCCGACATCCACTATCGCAACGAGCACCACGAAGACTTACGCAGCGGACTAGGCCTGCGAGTAAGCGTGACCGAAGTGCAGCCGGGCGACTCGTTGGCGATTGACGATGCGACGATCTCGGTTCACAAGACCGACCACCGCCGCACGAGCGGGCGTAAAGAGACTTGTGCTTACGCATTATGTGCTGGCGATGCATCCCGGTAGCGAAGCCGATTGGGTCGCCTTGGCCGCGCAGCACTACCCCGCGAAATTATTGTTGGGCCAGACCTGACGAAGATCGAGTGCTAATCGGCGTCAGCGATCACTCAAACGACAACTCATCTGTTGCGTAGTAACTACGGGCGCTCGC
>JBKJMC010000069.1:0-2956 GCA_046596615.1 Ilumatobacteraceae bacterium
CCGTCCTTCCAGTTGGCGATGCGGGCATCGCGCTTCTCCCAGACCATCTGGTCGTAGGGGTGCACACCAGCAGATGTGAATAGGCGGCGGATCCCGATGGCGAGACGTTCTGGGGCAATTGACATTTTGTAAACCTTCCTAATTTGATGGCCTTGCTAGTTTGAAAACCTTGTGTACCACTACATATTGTGCTTATCGGCCACAAGCCGCAGTTTTGGCTACAACTTGTGGTGAGCCATTACAGCATTGTAATTAGCTCGTGTCAACCATCATCAGGTTATTTTAAGGATTCGTTCGAACCCTCAAACCCTTACCCAGTAGAGCATTGCGCGAATTCAAAAAGTGACACCTAAATGTCATACAAGGGAGTTTAAGAGGGAGTCCCTGTGAATTGGAAGTGGACAACCCTGTGTATTTCGATTTGTTTCTGTGGATTCCCTTGTGGACATTGGGTTTTAGCGGTGGACAACTGCTTCTGACCTGTTGATAACCGCGTTTTTTCGCCTTTTTCGCCGTTAGACGACGGACACAGTCACGGGGATGGCGTTGAGCACCGCGGTGCCCGAAAGCGGGTCCATTTCGCGCTCATCGGTGAGCACATTTGAATTGATCCCTGCGAATTCGCCGGCCACGCGCATTTGAGTGCCGCGAACCGAATGCCCCCAGCCGTGCGGCAGACTAACGACTTTTTCACGCACCGAATCAGTTACTTCGGCGATGACATCCACTGACCCAACACGGCTCGTTACGCGCGCGCTCGCACCATCATTGATTCCGAGACGCGCTGCATCTTGTGGATTGATATGCAGCGTGCATCGCGGCTTCCCTCTTACAAGCACTTCGATGTTGTGCATCCACGAATTATTTGATCGCAGGTGGCGACGACCGACCAGAACCATCTGCTCTTCGTCAAAGTCTCGCATCGAGTTCGCGAGTCGCGGCAAGTCTGCCAGCAACGGCTCAGGTGCTAACTCGATATTGCCGGAAATCGTGCGCAACATTTCTGGAAGCCGCGGCTCGAGCGCACCCAGATCGATGCCGTGCGGATTGTCGCGCAGTTTTTGCAAACTCATGCCGGCTGGCACGGCGCCAAAACCATCGCCGTAAGGACCTGTGCGCAGCAGTAGGTCAAGCATTCTGTCTGCGCCCGAATTGCCGCCGAGGCTCAGTTCGGCTCGCAGCTCCTGCGCGTCGCGACCATATATTGAGGACGACGAATCCTTGAGCACACTGTCGAGCAAAGCATCAAGAGTGAAGTCATCAACGACGCTCGCCTCAATGTCGGCGCCCAACCCCTGGGCAATTCCCGCCAATTTGAGCAAGATCTCCCACTCGTCGGGTTGATCGGCGGCGCGCTCGAAAACGGGCTCGCTGAAATTTGCGATGTTGCGAATCGAGAACCCGCTAAACACGACGTCGTAGTGGCTGCGTTCGAGGTGTGAAGGAGGCGGCAAGATCACGTCGGCGTGCAGCGTTGTCTCGTTCAGATAGATATCGACGCTGACCATGAACTCGAGATCGTCGAGCGCCGCTGCGAGTTGCACGCTGTTTGGTGTAGACAAGACTGGATTACCCGCGACCGTGACGAAGGCCCGAATCTGGCCCGCGCCGGAAGTCGTTACCTCCTCGGCCAGTAAGCCAACCGGGTACTCGCCCAGCGCCTCGGGAAAATTGCTGACCCGCGAGTGGCCGCGCCCGATGCGAAATCCCGCGCCGCCGCGCTTGCCACGAACCGTTGGACCGCCGGTAGCGGGCTTCGGAAACATCACGCCACCCGCACTGTCGAGATTGCCCGTCAGAGTGTTGACGACATCGACGAGCCAAGACGCCGTGGTGCCGAACAAGACCGTCGTCGTGCCGATGCGCCCGTACACGAGCGCACTCGGCGCGTCGTTGAGTTCGTGGGCGATGCGTTTGATTGTGTCGGCGCTAATGCCGGTCGCATTCTCGACATTTTGCGCCGTGAATTCGGCGAGGGCCTGCGGCAATTGCTCGAGCCCGTTGACGAAGCCGCGAACATGGTCGCCGACATCGGCGACGCCATCGCTCAACAGCGTGTTGGCTATTGCGGCGAGCAATAAGGCATCGGTGCCCGGGCGAATTGCCAACCATTCGTCGGCCTCGTCGGCGGTGCGACTGCGGCGCGGGTCGACGACAACAAGTTTTCCCCCACGGGCGCGCATCGCTTCGAGGCGTCCTGGAAAATCGGGCGCAGTGCATAGGCTGCCGTTCGACGCATAAGGGTTTGCGCCGAGCATCAATATGTATTGGGTGCGGTCGATGTCGGGTATCGCCACCGACACAGGCGTGCCGAACATGTATCCAGACGAAACCTGTTTTGGTAATTGATCTACCGACGACGCGCTATAGCGCTGGCGCGAACCGATACCCGTAAGCAGCGTACGGTTGTAGATAAGAGATGCCAAGTTGTGGGCATTTGGGTTGCCCAGATAGGTGCCGATTGACTCGCGGCCGTGACTCTCGATTACCGCCGATAGTCCGCGTGCGACCTCTGCCCACGCCTGGGCCCAAGTCGCTGGCACATGTACGCCGTTGCGCTTGATCAGGGGTTGTCGCAAGCGATCTGGGTCTTCGTGTAATTGCTTGAGCGTGCTCCCCTTAGGGCAGATGAACCCGTGGCTAAAGACATCGTCGCGGTCGCCCCGAATTCTCGCTACGACATTATTGCGAACTGTAATCTCGAGCCCGCACGTGGCCTCGCACAGCGGGCAGGTGCGGTATACGATTCGGTCGCCAGTCTCAACATTTCCCTTTCTCTAACCGTGCCACAAATGGCCACGCAAAATCGCATTGCGTTTAGTATTTAAACGGTGAAGCGCATTTTGCCCGAACCCGCTGAAGCGACCACCGTCGCCGACGCCTACGGAGTCAGCCGCCAGCGTCACCCCGACGGCCGCCCGTGGATCGGTTTGTGCATGGTCATGAGCATCGACGG
>JBKJMC010000144.1:0-3379 GCA_046596615.1 Ilumatobacteraceae bacterium
ATCGCCGTCGGTGTTTGCGCCAAACAAACTGCCGTCTCGTGCGACTATCACGGTGTTCACGCTGCGACACAGTTGCGCCGACTCGTGTACGTTGCCGACGGCCGCGTACGCCGCGTCCTTGTGCGGCATTGTCACCGCGAGGCCAGCTAGCCCAAGTTCGCGCATGGCTCGCAACGCATCGGGTACGTGCCCTGGCGCGACGGGAAACGACCCAAAAGCCCAGTCGTCGCCTCGCGAACGAAAGGCCGCGTTGTGAATTGCCGGCGAAAGACTCATTGCGACCGGCGAGCCGATCACCGCCGCAATTTTCACGGCAACAAACCCGCCTCACGCGCCTTGTCAACATTGCGTTCGTGTTGCGCAAGTGTTGCCGCAAACACGTGACCGCCTTCCGAGTTGGCCAAAACGTAGAACAGGTACTGGCACGGCTTAGGCACATCCTTGCAAATTGGATCCGATGCCGAGGGGTTCGGTGCTGGATGAAGTGCTGCCGGAATCGACGCGCGACCCGGGGAGGCAATAGGTGTCGGCGGTAAACCCTTATATATGTAGGTGTTGTAGGGGTTGTCAAGCGCCTTCAATTCTGCGAACGGCGTGCCCTCGGCGGCACCGTAATAGAGCGTGGCGTCTATTTGCAGCTTCATGCCCGCGGCCAGGCGATTGTAGATAACGCGCGAAATCTTGGCACGATCTGCGCCAACCTTTGCTTCGCGTTCGATCAGCGAAGCAATTACCAGCACCTTGTAGGGCGACACGCCAACTATCGCGTTGCTGTCGGCAAGACTTTCTTGTCGCCCGACTCGCTCCATCAGAGCAATCATCCGCTTCAGGACCGTCTCTTCGGTGTCGTTGCCAGAAATCTGATACGTATCAGGAAATATCAGGCCTTCTAAAGAGTTCTGGCCATCGGGTTGAAACTTCGAACGCAGTTCTCCGAGCGCGGCCACTTCAGCGAACCTGTCGACCGAAACCTGGGGAGCGTTGGCCGCGAGGCGATCGGCGATCTGGCGCAGCGTGAAGCCCTCAGGAAACGTCACCTTGATAAAAGTCTCGCTTGGGGGCGTCGCAAGGCGCTTGCGAATGTTACCGAAATGGTCGTGCGGAATGATTTGGTAGTAGCCAGGCACCAACTCGATGCCTCCCTTGCGCGCCACATACCATCGAAACACGCGCGCGTTTGTGATGAGGTCTTCGGTCAGCAATCGCTCACTTACAGAGGCGACCGTGTCTCCCTCGTTGACCGTGAACGTAATCGCCACTCCGCTGCCACCCGACGGGTTCACCTGATGCAGATACCACAAACCAACTGCGCCTTTCGCGAGCAATAGAACTGCTACAACGGCAACCGCGGCAACGACGAATTTCGAGAATTGCCGAACCGATGGCGGCTCGCTTTCGAAGTCGTCATCACGTAGCGAGCCCACGGCGGCGACATCATCCCAGTTGTCTTCGCTCCATGGCCGGTCTGCGGCCGTGCCGATACTTTCTGACTTGCCGAGCAGGGGATCAATCATGGCGGATCTTAGGTTGCGTGTTGGCACGATGGTCGAGCCAGGCTTGCAACATCACCGCGGCGGCAACCTTGTCAATGACCTTGCGACGATCCTGAGCATTCATTTTCTGTTCCATCAAAATGTTATCGGCGGCGACCGTCGTCAGTCTTTCGTCATACGTGTATACGGGGACTCCAATAACGCTACTCATCTGCCGCACCTCGATTGCGGCCATTCTTGCGGCATCGCCCTGCCTACCGGACATGCTCAGTGGCATGCCGACAACAACACACTCCGCCTCGTGCTCGACGACTAGAGCGGCGATCGACATGTGATCGTGCGCCCTCGTGGAGCTGCGCAGTAACACTACGAGCGGCGTCGCAATCGTTCCGCTGCGATCGCTTGTGGCGACACCGATGCGCTTAGACCCGAGATCTATCCCGAGTGCGCGCATGTCAGAGCGAAACAACCTTGGCGATTGCTTGACGGGCCAGATCTAGCGCCTCGTCGATTGCCGCGGGATTCTTGCCGCCCGCCGTGGCGATTTCACCCTTTCCGCCACCGCCACCGCCGACCGCGCGGGCAGCATCTTTGATCAACTCGCCGGCGTTCGCGGTGAAACCTTCTTGGATCGCGGCAACCAACGCCACACCTCCAGTGTCGGTTACGCCGCCCAGCACCACCGCCCGCATAACGCCAGACGCGCGAACTGCGAGTGCCAAATCCCGCAGGTCCGATGCCGAGATGTCGTCCACGCGGGCAACCACTATCCCATCTTTTGCCGCCGCGGCGATTGACCCGGATCGGGCCCGAACGGCGACCGAGCGCAGGTCCTTGAGTTCGTCCTGCGTCTCTTTTAGTTCATCCAACTTTCGCTTCACAGTCGCCACGAGCTCCGCAGGCTGAGCACTTAATAACGAGGATGACGCCGACAGGATCCGAGACATTTCCAGCACGTATTCAATTGACCGATCCCCCGTCACCGCTTCGATGCGGCGCAGATTCGAACCAATCGACGACTCACCCACGATTTTGATGAAACCAATATCGCCAGTTGCCTTAACGTGCGTACCGCCGCAGAGTTCAACGGAGTTTCCGGCTTCCAACACTCGCACGATGTCGCCGTATTTATCGCCAAAGAACGCTATAGCCCCCAAGTTTGTCGCTTCTTCCTTTGTGCTCTCGTATGCGCGCACGGGTGCGTTACTCAGCACCTGGCCGTTAGCAAGGAGTTCGATTCGCTCAATTTCTTGAGCGCTCACCGGTGCATAATGACTGAAGTCGAAGCGCAGCCGGTTTGGCGAGACCAGCGAACCGGCCTGCTTAACGTGTTCGCCCAAGACCTTGCGCAGCGCCCAATGCAAAACATGCGTTGCCGTGTGGTTACGGCGAGTCGAGTTGCGAGCCTCTACATCGATTCGCGCGCTGGCGCGCTGACCCTCGACAATCGCGCCGCCGCTCATGCGACAAACGTGGCGACGCAAACCCGGAAGTGCAAATGTCGTGTCGAGCACTTCGGCCTGACCCGTGTCGGTGCGGATTGTGCCCGTGTCGCCAACCTGACCGCCGCTCTCCGCATAGAACGGCGTAAAATCGAGAAATACCTCGATTAATTCTGAATCGTCGCCACCCACAGCGCCGGCAGTCGCTTCAACTTCAATAACGGCAAGTACTATGCCCTCGCTCTCGTCTTGGGTATAACCGACAAAGTTGGTGATGCCATGCTCATCGAGCACGCTTCGGTAGCTACTAATTGCAGACGAATTTGTCCTTGTGCCCTTGCGCGCTGCCTTGGCGCGCTCTCGCTGCGCGCTCATCTCGGGTTCAAAACCGGCGACATCGGCCTCCACGCCTCGCTCGCTCGCAATCTCTTGTGTCAGCTCGAG